>JBDSAR010000358.1:0-3587 GCA_039922035.1 Chthoniobacteraceae bacterium | reverse complement strand
TCGCCAAGCAGCGGCAGTGCGAGCCGCAGTGCGCCGCCGGTGCCGAGCAGCACGGGGCCGTCGAAGGAATACTTCAGCTCGATTCCAAACGCCGCACCGTCGCCAAAGTCGCGTTCGATCATCTCGCCGAGGTGGCCGACGCAGAGCACGGCCCTTTGGATTCCATGCGAGTGCAAAAGGCGGAGCTGGTGCGCGAGGAATGGCTCGCCCGCGATGTCCACGAGCGACTTCGGGATTTTCTCGGTGATGGGACGCAGGCGCGTGGCGAGTCCTCCTGCGAGGATGGCGACAGGGAGATCGGCTTTCACTTCTCGGGTGCGGATGGCGGCTTGCGGGTCCGGCGCGTGCGCTTTGCGGGCTTCGCCTTTTTTGCCGCGACGTTCTCGTTGGTGCGTTTCCTCGTGCGTTTGCGACGGATGGGGGCAGTCACGGGTTCGACCGGCGTCACCGTCGCTTCCACCTCAATCGCTTTTTCAAAAAGATCGATCGCCGTCTGCGCGACGCGCCCGGTCTCGTAATACGTGTACGCGCCGACGCCGAGCGCGCCGATGAGCGGCAGCCAGCGCGCGATGCTTTTTCCGAGGAGCGTCTGGGTCACCTTGATGCCGACCTTCTCCGCGATCTTCTGGATGACGCTCAGCGACGTGCGGCGCACCAGCACACTCTCGCCGATGATCACGACCAATGCGCCGACCGCGGTCGGCGCCGTCGCCTTGAACAGACAATAGAGCATCTGCTCCCGCGTGAGCTTCAGCGCCTGCCCGTAGATGCCCGCGATGTCCGCGACCATCTTGGTCTGTACGCGCCAGACCGTGAGCAGTTCGGGGATCAGCGTGAGCATTCCCGCGAGTCCCGGCGGGCTTGCCAGCGCCCCGGCGGAAAGGCCTGCCTTCGCAGCCGCTGCGGACGCGATTCTTCGCGCCTGCTCGCGGGGGCTGCGGCTCGTTCTTTCGTCCGTGTCCGGGATGTGCGCGATCGCGTCGAGGATCGTCTGCGCGATCCGTGAATGGACCGTCGCGGCGATTTTTTCATCTGGGAGCGCGTCGGACATGCGGCAGTGGTATGTCCGATGCGCCGCGCGCCGCGAGAAGAAACCGGTGACGTGCGCGCGACATTGCGAAGAAAGAGCTGCTTGCACAGCCGCCTGCTTTTGAAGTCAAAGCACGTCCGCATGAAAACTCTGCCCATCCTCCTACTCGCGTGGTTCACGGTCGCATTCACCGCATTTGCCGACGAGGCGAAGGATCCGAAGGCCGGCCCGTGGAAAGTCGCCGAGTGGAAAAAGGCGCCGGCGATGCGCTGGACAGATCAGACCGGCCCCGTGCATTCGCTTTTTTACACGAGCGAGAACTACAGGGGCCACCCGACGGAAGTCTTCGCCTTCTACGCCTCGCCCGCCACGCTCGGAAAGGCGAATGGCGCGAAGAAATTCCCCGCCGTCGTGCTGATCCACGGCGGTGGCGGAACAGCCTTCGCGGAGTGGGCGTGGCTGTGGGCGCAGCGCGGCTACGCGGCGATCGCGATGGACCTCGGCGGCTCGCAGCCGATCCCGCCCGTGTATGATCCGAAGACCGGCATCCCCGTGAAGAACCAGACCACGAAAAAG
Organism: Chthoniobacteraceae bacterium; assembly: GCA_039922035.1. Classification (GTDB taxonomy): domain Bacteria; phylum Verrucomicrobiota; class Verrucomicrobiia; order Chthoniobacterales; family Chthoniobacteraceae; genus SXWH01. The sequence goes on along the minus strand of JBDSAR010000358.1, from coordinate 1,981 downwards.
GAAACGCGCACGCGCCTTGAAAATGGCGGCCCCGATCAGGGGCATGGGGAAAAGTTCGACAGCATCAGCGGCGACACGTCCGACCAGTGGCCCTTCCACGCTGCCGCCGCGGTCATCCGCGCGCACTCGCTCATCCGCAGTTTTCCCGAGGTGGATGCCGAGCACACGGCCGTCACCGGCATCAGTTGGGGCGGCTACACCACGTGTCTCGTCGCGTCGCTCGACGATCGCTTCAAGGCCGCCGTGCCGGTGTATGGCTGCGGATTTCTCCACGAGGGCGAGTCCGTGCAGAAGCCGTCCATAGACAAGCTCGGCGACCTCCGCCAGCGATGGGTGGACACTTACGATCCCTCCGCCGTGCTGCCGCGCTGTCACGTGCCGATCCTTTTTGTGAACGGCACCAACGACGTCCACTACGTGCTCGACAGCTATGAGAAATCATTCGCCGTCGTGCCCGGCGAGAAGCAGATGCGCATCCAGGTAAACATGCCCCACGGCCATCCGCCTGGATGGGAACCGAAGGAAATCGGACTCTTCATTGACTCCCATCTCATCGGCGGCAAGCCGCTGCCCGTCCCCGGCCATCCCGTCATCGAGGGTGAAAAAGTGCGCCTGCCCTTCACTGCTGCGACAAAGCTGAAATCCGCGAAGCTCCACTACACCACCGACGACGGCCTGCGTTCGAAGCGCACATGGCAGGAATTCCCTGCGACCATCGGCGACGGCGTCATCACCGCGCCACGCCCTCCGGCGGAGGCGAATACGTGGTTCATTTCCGTGACCGATGATCGCGATGCGATGGTCACCACCGACGTGCAGTTTGCGAAGCCCTGAACGTCTCGCGCGTAAAACCCTTCGGGAACGGGCGCACGCGTCTCTTGGCTGGGGATGTTTGCAGGCGGCCTATTTCCCGAGCGCTGGGGTGGCGGGCACGTCCGGCGGTGAGCCGATCGGCGCAGGGGATGGCGTGGCGGGGGTGGCAGGCACGCCGAGTTTTTCAAATGCGTGTTCGAGCAGCGTCTTCGAGTCGTTCCAGATGCCGGGTTTGTCCGAGTGCATCACGACCGAGATGGCTTCGCGCCCGGCGCGGATCGCGGAACTCACGAGCACCTGTTGCGCAGGATACGTGTAGCCGGTCTTCACGCCGATGCAGCCTGGGAGCATCGCGAGCAGCTTGTTGTGATTCTTCAGCACCACCCATTCGCCGCCGCGCGCCATGCCGATCTGCGGTGTGGCGACGATCTCGCGAAAAAGCGGCTGCTGCATGGCGAAGCGCGCGATGAGCGCAAGGTCGCGTGCAGTGGTGAAGTGATGCGGGTTGTGCAGCCCGTGCGGATTCGTAAAATGAGATCCCTTCGCTCCGAGTTCCTCCGCACGCCTGTTCATCTTCTCGCAGAATGCGGTCACGTTCCCGGCATTGTCGCGGGCGAGCGCGAGTGCGACATCGTTCGCGCTTTTCAGCAGCAGGGCAAAAAGCAGTTGCCGCCGCGTGTATTCCTCGCCGGGTTTGAATTCGAGTGCGCTCGGCTCTACCTTTGTGTCCTCGGGTTGGATGGTCACGTGCCTGTCGAGGTCGCCCTGTTCCAGCACCAGCAGCGCGGTGAGGATCTTCGTGGCGCTCGCGGGATACTGCATCTCGTCCGGGGCCTTTTCGTAAAGCACGTCGCCGGTCTTCGCATCGAGCAGGATCACGGATTTTGCCGCGAGCGGAAGTTCGCCGGGTGCCAGCGGTGGTGGCGCAGGAGTTGGCGCCGGCACCGGTTTCCTCGCCGCGGGCTTGGACGACGCGCCTTTTTTTGTCGCGCCTGGAGCGGCTCCGCCGAGCAGGAGCACGGCGGAGAAAATCGCGAGCGCGTTATGGATTGAGAATTTGGCCATCAATCATCATCCACGCGACGGGTTCACGGTTCGCGATCACGGCAGCGTGGATGTCGCGCATCGTCGCATCGTGTGGGAACGCAATCAAGTCCGCGAGTGCGCC
>JBDSAR010000357.1:0-10560 GCA_039922035.1 Chthoniobacteraceae bacterium | reverse complement strand
TGTGGCCGGAGAGTCCGCGGCGGATGACACTGATCTTGTGCAGGTCGTCGCTCGGGATGAGCAGTTCGTCGCGGCGTGTGCCGCTCTGGAAGATGTCGATCGCGGGATACACGCGCTGGTCGCTGATTTTGCGATCCAGCACGATCTCCATGTTGCCGGTGCCCTTGAATTCCAGAAAGATCAGCTCGTCCATGCGGCTGCCGGTCTCGATGAGCGCGGTCGCGACGATGGTGAGCGAGCCGGCCTCCTCGGTGTTGCGCGCGGCGGCGAAAATCTTGCGCGGGATTTCCAGCGCGCGGCTGTCCACGCCGCCGGACATCGTGCGTCCGCCGCCAGCCATGGCGTTGTTGAACGCACGGCCAAGGCGCGTGATCGAGTCGAGCAGGATGAACACGTCGCGCCCGCTTTCCACGAGGCGCTTTGCGCGCTCGATGCAGAGCTGTGCAATGCGCGTGTGGGACTTCACGTCCATGTCATTCGAGCTGGCCCAGAGTTCGGCCTGCGGGATGTTGCGCTTGAAGTCGGTGACCTCCTCGGGACGTTCGTCCACGAGCAGGATCATCAGCTTCACGTCGGGATGGTTTTTCACGACCGCCTGCGCCATGTGGTGGAGCAGTGTGGTCTTGCCGGTGCGCGGTGGCGCGACGATGAGACCGCGCTGGCCTTTGCCCACGGGCGTGACGAGGTCAATGATGCGCGTGGTGAAACGGTCGGGCACCGTCTCCAGCTTCATGCGCTCGAGCGGGCTGATGGTCGTGAGATCCTCGAATGAGGGCCACGTTTTCGCCAGCTCGGGGTCAGCGTCGTTGATCTTCAGGATGCGGTGAATCTGCAATCCGCGGCTGCTCTTGCGCGCCTCGGCCTTCAGCCATTGTCCATCGCGGAGGCCGTATTTTTTCACAGCCTCCGGCGTCACGAAAACATCGCTCGGATGCGGCTGGAAATATCGCGATGCGTCGCGCAGGAAGCCGAAGCCCTTGCCGGAAATTTCGCAGTAGCCCTCGGTCTCGACGATCTCCTCCAGCTCCGACTCGGCGCGCGGCGCGGGCGGAGCACTCTCCTGCTGGTCCCGCTGCTGGTCGCGGTTTTGATCCCGGTTTTGATCACGGCCCTGATCCCGCTGCTGGTGTTGATTCTGATCGCGGCGATTATGGCGATGATCGGGGCGATCCTGGCGTTCGCGTCCGCGCTGCGGCTGCTGGGGCTGCGGCTGAGCAGTTTGGGTCGCCGGTGCGCCAGTCTCGGTCTGCGGGGCCGCGGGTGCGGGAGCATTCGCTGCGAATGCCTGCTGGGCCGCCATTTTCGCGCCCATCATCGCCGACATGATCGCATCTAGCTGAGGCTTCTCAGTCGGGATCGGAATGTTCGCTGCGCGCAGGAACGCCTCCACTTCACGCGGAATGTAGAGCGGGCGCGGCCTCTGCACATCGCCCGCAGGAGCGGCCGACGTCGCAGGAATTGCCGGGGCAACTGGCGCAGGTGCGGGCGGCAGAGCGATCTCCGCGACCGGCGCGGGTTCGCTCACGGGTGCCGCCTCGGAGACGGGTGCGGGAGCTTCCTCGGTCGCAGCGGCCTTCTTCCGCGGCGCGCGTTTTGCCGCCGGCTCCTTCGCTGTTTTTGCGGAGGTTTTCTTCGCGGTGGTTTCGGTGCTCGCGGCCTTTTTGCGGGTCGCCTTCTTTTTCGGAGCCTGCTCGTCGAGCAGTTCCGGGTCTGTTTTTTTACTCATGAAAATCTGATGTGTCCGGCGCTCAATCCGGAGCGCCGCGTTGTGTTCGATATTTTCGTCCGCATGAGTGCCTTGGTGCGGACAGGGACTGGCATCGGGGTCGCCCCCGCCATTCCTCGCCGCAAGGTTGGTCGCCTTGGCGAGTGCGCCGGAGTTCCGCCCGATGGGTGTTGGGGCAGACCTCCTGTGCGTCACGTTGGATCACTGGTTGTGACCAGCCATCATGTGGTGTGAAAAAGGAAAGTTTGCGCTGCGGTCGTGAGGGGTTGCTGAAGTCGCTGAAGACTGGCCCATTCAGTCGGGGAGACCGAAGCCGCTGACGCAAATCGAACTCGCCCACAATGCAGGGCCTGCCGCTGGCGTCAACGGGAATCTTCGCAGCCTGGCGAGTTTCCGTTTATGCGCCGAGCAGAAGTCTTCCGATTTCCGGCAGTGTCGCGGTGCCAGTCGTTCCGACTTGGTGAATGACAATGCTCGCCGCAGCCATCGCGATTTCCATCGCCTCGGAAATGGTGCCGCCGGCCGCGAGCGCCATCGTGAGATTTGCCGACACGGAATCGCCTGCGCCGACGATGTCAATCGGACCGCGAATCGGAAAGGTCGGCACGCGTGCAGTCGTGCCGAGGTCGCCCGCACCGAGAATCCCATCGCCGGCCATCGTGACGAAGACTGCGCGGTGATTGCTGCGCGCGAGCTGTCCGGTCGCATTGCGCATGGCCTCGTCGTCGGATTCCGAAACTCCCGCGAGCAGCGACAGCTCGCGCGCATTCATTTTCCAAATGCACGCCGGCCAGCCAGCGAGCCCGCGGCGGCAGTCTGCGAGGACCGGCAGTGTCGGACGCACGTGCGAAATTTCACCGACAGCCTCGCGGATGCGTTGCGTGACGACACCAGTCTCCGCGATGTCCACCTGATCCATCACGATGACTGCGTCCGCATCTGCGGTGATGCTGTGCAGCGCCGCGAGCAACTGTTCCTCGACGCGTGCCGGTGTCGGCGTCCAGTTTTTCAAATCGAGCCTGCTGAGTTCGCGCGGTGTCTGCCCCGGTTCGTGGACGAGCGGCTTTGTGTACGAAAATGTGCGCCGGTCCGGCGTCTGGATGAAACCGTCGAGCTTCACCCGTGGCGTGTTGCGCAGCGTACGCAGAAGCTCAAAGCCTTCGCCATCCTCGCCGCAAAAACCGACGGGCAGCACAGTGCCGACGCCGAGCGCGACGAGATTCGCGAGGATCGTGCCGCCCGCGCCGGGCTGCGAGCGGACACCGGTGACATTGTGAACCGGCAAGCCGGTCTCGATGGACGTCTCGCTTTTCGCAGGATCGATGTCGAGGTAGCGGTCCAGGCAAAAGTCTCCGACGACGGCGATGCGCAGCTTTGCGTAGCGTTCGGAAAGTTGAGCGAATCGTTCCGGTGTCATGCCTCAATCGCGCAGCGCATGCAGGAGGTTGTGGACGAATGCGACATTGTCGCACTGCGCGTATTGCATCGCGCCGCCCATGCGGGAAAAACTTTTGCAAAACCGCAGGTAATACGCGGCGGAGGTCTTCGGCGGCTCGCCCTGCGTCCAGTCCCAGTTCCCGCCGTCCTGCAGATCCACGACGTAAATGCTGTGCCCGTTCACTGCGGGCCGATCATTTTGAAAGCGCACGTTATGCACGCAGCTCAGGCTCTTTTCAAAAACCTGCGGAGCCATGATCGCCGAGCCGACCGCGAGCAGCACGCCGCCATCGAGTCGATCCACGCTCTCGCAGATCGTGTGAAAATCCTCCTCCGCCGCGCGCCCGATCGCCGCGCCGTTGAACAGCGGATGGCACGACACGATGTCATAGCCGATCCCCGGATGCACCGTCGCCGGAACGCCGAGCCGGAACGCATTCGCAAGAATCGAGGCGTGCTTCCATTTGTGAAAGACCTCGTGCCGTCCCGCGGCGAGCGCGTGCCTCTGCATCGCGATGAGCAACTCCGCTTGTGCGGGCGCAGTCACACCAGGGTGCGTGAGCGCCTCGCGCAGTTTTTCCGGCGCGGGAAAAGTGCAGCCGTCCTCGTGGATGAATCGCCCGAGCGCCCCGCCGTAGCCCTCGCAGCGCAGCCCGCCCGCGAGCAGCGCGAGGTGGATGTTGCGCCCGGTCTCCTCCCACGCGCCGAACGTGCCGGTCGCGATATTCTCCTCGACGCTCTCGCACGAGCGCCCGAGCCACGCAAATTCCCAGTCGTGGATTGTCCCCGCGCCATTCGTGGCGATGTGCGTGATCCATCCGCGCTCCATCAGTTCCGTGATGATGCGCGCCGCGCCGTTGCGCAGCAGGTGCGCGCCATACATTAGGATCACCGCGGAATCTCGCTCGCGCGCCGCACGAATGTTCTTCGCGGCATCCGCGATGTTCGCAGCCGAACTCGTCACGGGTGGCGGCGAATTTGGATCCACGATAATGTCATCCGCAGACAAAAGGCTGCGGCGCTCGGCGAGCGGATGCGCGCGGATTTCCGAAGGATCGAATTCGTTCATGGGGCGATGAGTGCCTCGACGATTTGTTGCGCGTGGTGAAAGTCCGCAATCACACCATCCGCACCTGCGGCGAGCAGCGTCTCGCGCTTTGCAGGATCCATGCGGCCTGAGCCGTGATTGTCCTCATCGCTCGCCACCGCAATCGCGATTCCGCCGACAGACTTCGTCTCCACGATTTCCACCGGGCCATCGCCGAAAGCCAGCAGCGATGCGCCATCCACTCCACGCTGGTTCACGAGGCTTGCGATTACCGCGCGCTTTGAAAAGCCCCGGTCATCGAGGCTGTCGGGGCCGTGCATGGCTTCAAAGTAACGCGCCACATCGAGCAGCTCCGTCTCGTGCCGCACCTCATGCAGCACCGAGCCGGTCGCGAGCGTGAGCGCGATACCGCGCGCATGCAGCGCTTCAAAAAGCGAGCGCACGCCGCGCACGAGCAGCGAATCCGTGCCGGGTGGCTCGTTGCGCGCACGTTCGAGTCGCGTCCGGAGTGTGTCGCCGAGGCGGCGCTGAAACTCATCGTGATAGTTTTCCGCAGTCTCCGGCGTGCCGCTGCGCCGCTGCACAAGTTCCGCAAGATGCGCCATCTGGTGAATGCTTGGCTTGCCGTTCAGCGTCATCAGTTCCGCGCGTGCATAATTCCGCCGCGCCGCATCGTCCTCGCCAGCGACCCGCGGCAGATGCTCGGCATAGAGTGTGGCCATGATGTCCGCCCACCCGCCGCGGCTGAGCGAAGTCGTGCCGTCCCAATCCATCAGCACATGGCGGATCACTCGGGGTCGGTAATTGCGGGCGAATTCAATCGGTGATGCGGACACGCGGGCAGTTATTCATTTCGCGCGCAGCCACGCAATCACATCGGCCACATCCTGCGGTTTGAGGATGGTCTCCAAGCCTTCCGGCATCAGCGAGCGACCGGCGGCCTTTTCCTCGGCGATGTCCGCACGCAAGACGGGAAAGTCCGCTCCGCCGGGCAGACGGAGCGTGAGGTTGTTCGCCGTTTCGCCTGAGACGATGCCGCTGAGTTCCGTTCCGTTTTTCAATTTCACGACGAGCGCCTGATAGCGCGGCTCGACAGCCGCGTTCGGATCGAAAAGCGCCGTGAGCAGCCAGTCGTCCGGCTTGTCCGAAACCATCGCGAGATCGGGGCCGACTTCCTTGCCTTCGTTTTTCAGCCGATGGCAGATCGAGCATTGCTGGGTGAAAAATGTGTGCCCGCGCTGCGCGTCGCCTTTCAGCGTGGAGACGACCGCGTAGTTCGCCACGACCTTTGCGCGGTCTGCGGTGCTCGATTTCGGAAGCGTCGGCACAGGGCCGGGTGACGCCACGGTTGCGTTCAGCTTTTTGAAAAGCAGACTTTCTGGCGTGAGCGATGAGAGAATAGCGACGCGCATCTGTGCGATCTCTCCTTCGCGATCGGCGAGCTTCTGGAGAGCGGCCTGCGCCTGCTCGTCGTGCCATTCGCCGAGCGTGAGAGCGAGTTGTCGGCGCACGATGAATTCCGGATCATCCACGCACGCGAGCAGACTCGCGAGGAGCGAACTGTCAGCGCCCGCGAGCACCTCGCTCGCACGCAGCGCCTGCACGCGCACCGCCGGATGCGGATCGCGGATGGCCGTTCGGATTGTCGGGGCATCCGTGGAGTTCAATGTGCCGAGCGTGGCGAGCGCCTGCACGCGGACTTTTGGATTTGCCGCAGCGAGCGCGAGCTTGCGCACAAGCGGCGCGCTGTCCTTCGCGTCGCGCTCCATGAGCACGCGCTGCGCGGTGTCGCGCTGCCAGCCGTTTGGTGAATCGAGTGCCGCGGCGAGTGCTGCGTTGTCGAGCTGTGCAAGATTTGGCGCGACGCGCAGCTTTGCGCCAGTCGGCAGCACGCGGAAGATTCGGCCCGTTTCCGCGCCAGCGCGGAGATCGAGTCGGCTCTGCGTCTCGGGTGCGATCCACTCGGGGTGTTCGAGCACGAAGCGATGGACATCCGCGATGTAGAGTGCGCCGTCGGGGCCGGTCTTCATCATCACCGGGCGGAACCACACATCGAGGCTCGCAAGAAATTCGCTCTCCTTCTCATCGTCTGCACGGCGGCTCGTGAAACTCGCGCCGTCCGCGCTCAGCACCTCGCGATGCACGACGTTGTGGACCGGCTCGCTCACAAACACGCTGCCTGCAAACGCGGGGCCGAACAATTCGTCGCGATACGGCGTCGCGCTGTTGCCGCTCGTCACGGAGCCGAGCGACTGCGGCTGGTTGAAACGGATCGGCGCGGATTCCTTCGGATACGCGGTGAAGACGCGCGTGTTCTCGGGATAATTCGCGAGCATCTGCTTCGTCGTTTTCACCGCGAGCCGCGGATTCCGGCGGAGGTAGCGATCCTCGAGCGCGTAGTGCCAGAGCCACGTCGGGTTGTTGTTGCCGAACCAGTTCCCCCAGTCATCGCGATGCCTGCCAAACTGCGTGCTGCCGCTCTCCGCCTCGAACTCGCCGGTGTCGGGGCGGAAGCGGATGTCGCGGCCGGAGATGCTCACGCCTTTTTGATCCGCACGCGCTTTTCCGCCACCGGGCAGGATGTTTCCTCCGCTGTCGCCATTTGCGCCATAGAGCCAGCCGTCGAGTCCCCAGTCGAAGCCATTGATGCGATGCTGCTGATTGCCCTCGGTGAACCCGGTGAAGAGCACGGTGCGCGTATCCGCTTTGCCGCTGCCGCTTCTGTCCTCCAGAAAAAGAATATCCGGTGCTGACGCAACGATCACGCCGTTGCGCCACGGGAAGATGCCCGTCGGATACGGGATGTCCTCGGCAAAAATGGTCGCCGTATCGTAGTGCCCGTCACCGTGCGAGTCGGTGAGCACTTTGATCCTGCCGCCGGGCTTGCCCTTGCCATCCATGCCGAGCGGATAGTCGCGCATTTCCACGACCCACAACCGTCCGCGCGCGTCCCACTCGAACGCGACGGGCGACGAAAGCAGCGGCTCCGCGGCGACGAGTTCGACGCTGAAGCCCGGACGCGGACGCATCGCCGCGAGCGAATCTTCGGGCGACAACGGCGGCGGGACATCGAACGCGATGATGTCCTTGAACGATCGCCGCAGCGTGTGCGCCTCGAATTTGAAAGTGTCCTCGTTCTGCCAGACGGCGTGGCCCTGGTGAAACCAAGCGCCATTGTCCTGCCCGTTCCGGACGAAAGGCGGGATGCGCAGCGCATCCGCGCCCGCGCGATCCAGCGTGCGGACGATGTGCGGCCAGCCGGCCTTCCACCCAAGGTTCGCCTTCACCTTTCCGGCCCAGAGATGAACCGAGCAGCCCAGGTCGTTCGACTGGAAGACGTCATCGTAGCCGTCGCCATTGAGGTCCACGAATCGCAGTCCATTGTCGCGGCCGTTGTCGTTTACGACAGCGCAGCCCTCGGGCAGCGCGTAGCCCGCAGGCTTCCATTGCTTCTCCGCGTCGCTCCACGAGAAAATGTCGCGGTTCACGAGCAGTTCGCACACGCCGTCGTTGTCGAAGTCGCGGAAGCGGATGCCGACATCTCGGGGCTTTCGCACTGCATCCACCAGACTGCTCAAGCCGCTAGCCAGCAGGTCATCATGTTCCCATCTCTCGCCGTTCCATGTAAAAAATGTCGTGGAAGAAACGGTGCCGACGGGAAGCGCCGAGGCTGCACCGGAAGAACGCACGACGCCGAAACGAGCATCATCAACGAAAGCAATTTTGGAATCGAACCCGTTAACGGTTTCCAAAAGGAAAGGCGTGCGCGCTTCATGCCAAGAGTTTTCTTTGGGTCGCCAAACTCTGGTCAAATCGACGCCGTCAGGGCGATCCCGGTGAGCCAAAACATCCATGAAGCCATCTCCATCAATGTCGAGCAGGCGGGCAGATTCACTTAGCCACTCTCCGGCTGCTGCACGCTGCCACGAAGGTCGAAGCGAACCGCCCCGCAGCGCATTCTTTTCAATCCGCTCCAGCGCCTCGCGGAAGGTGAGGAACTTCACGCGCTTGCCGTACTTTTCCTGCGCGTAGTCAATGAACTCCACCCACTGCTCGGGCGAACTCCAGCCGTGCGGGTGGAAGACGGTTGTCATCACGCCCTGCTTTCCCACGACCCAGTCGAGCGCGGCTTTCCAGTCGGCGAGCGTCTCGGGATTTTTCGCGCCCTGCGCGTTGAATGCCTGCCAGTCGCTCGGCGTGATGCACGGGAATTCCCAGCACGTTTTCCCGACGACGTACGGATACGGGTAGTCCTCGATGAAGGCCGCGTAGTCGCAGAGCGAGATTTTCACTGGCGCCTTCAGCTCGCTCGGGAAATATTTTGCAAAGCGCTCGCCGTCCTTCCCGCTCGGGCGGACGAAGACGGACGAATCAATCGCCAGCACGTGGCCCTTCTCGCTCGTGCGGTTGAAGATTTCCGCGAAGAAGCGCGGGCTCGCGGAATTCATCGAGTCGCAACACGGCATGCGGAATGCCACGGGCTTGTTATTCGGAATGCTCGCGAGCAAATCGAGTCCGCCGAGCACGGTGCGCCTTGCCTCGTCGAGCGTCGCCTTGCCGAGCAGCGGGCACGGATGCGTGAGCGTGTGGACTTCGAGGGAGACGCCCTCCTTCAGCCACGACTGCAACTGTGGGTCGGCAGGCGGCACGTTGTTCGTCATGATGCTCACCGGAGCGCGGCCATCGATCTTTTTGAGCCGATCCAAAATGGGGCGCAGGAACGCCTCGTATTTCGCGGTGTCGCGCATGTCGTCAATCGCGAGGATCACGGCTGCATCCACGCCGGGTTCGCCGATCCATTGTGGCGTGATGAATTTCGCCGACTTTGCCGAAGGCCAAAATGGCGACGTGTCGTCGAGATAAGTGAGCCGGTTGCCGTCCACGGCGAGTGCCGTGAGCGCCGTGGCGAGCAGGAGGGGGAATACGCGCATGGTCTTGGGACTGAAGTTCAAGACCCCGCCGCAGTCACTCCCCGAGATATATTCTGAGCTTCTCGCGAAGATCGGTGCGTGCGCGGAAAAGCAGGCTCTTCACGGCGGGCACGGTGAGGTCGAGCACTTCCCCGATCTCCTCGTAGCTCACGTCCTGGTAGCGTCGCATGATCACCGCCATGCGCTGCGCCTCGGGGAGTTCCTGGATGGCACGCTCGATGGCGTCCTGCATTTCCGCATCGAGCATCGTCGTGTCGGGCGACTTCACATTGCCGTCGGCAAACTGTCGCGGATGATCCGCGTCATCCGCGGCCGCGTCGAGCGAGGTCGTCTTGTGCCGTGCGCGTCGGCGGCACTCATTGAAAACGAGGTTGCGTAGAATCGTGTAGAGCCACGTCGTGAATTTTGCCGTCGGCTCCCAGCGCGGGGCGCTCTTCCACACGCGCACGAAGATCTGCTGCGAGAGATCCTCGGCCTCGTTCGCGTCGCCAAGCATCCGCGTGACGGTGCCGATGACGCGATACTGGTGCGACTCGACGAGTTCGCGGAAGGCATCCATGTCGCCGCCGCGCACTTTTTCCATGAGGCGGATATCGCGCTCCGGGTCATCGCCGGAGGCGTCGGCCTGGAAACTCGGTTCGTCGTTCATCGTGGCGCGTGCGCAGGTGGGGCGGGGTTTTGCAGGAGACGCACGGTGGGCAATCGTGGTTACAGAGGCAATGCGTTTCCCGTGTCGCAGGCACCCTGCCGGTCGTATCGCGAGCGTCCGCCCTGCCACGGTGTGGCAGGCTCGAAGCTTGGGATGCAGCAGACTGAAAGTCTGCGCTACGGCAGCGCGCCGCGCACTTCTTCCGGCGTGCGGCTTTGGGTGCGCAGCGTTCGCAGGCTCAGCGCGTCGTTCCGTTTTGCGAGGCGTTCGCCCTTTTCGTCGTTCATCAGATCGCAGTGGAAAAATGCGGGCGGCGTCACGCCCAGCGCACGGAGGATGAGGAGCTGCCGGAAGGTGCTCGTGATCAAGTCCGCGCCGCGCACGACCTCGGTGATTTGCATGAGTGCATCGTCCACCGCGCATGCGAACTGGTAGCTCGGCAGATCATCTTTTCTCCACACGAGAAAATCGCCGAAGTCGCGCCTTGCGACGGCTTGCTGTACGCCGAAGTTTCCGTCGTGAAATGAGATCGCCTCGCCCTTGGAGACGCGGAAGCGCCAGTTGATGCCGTCGCGATTTTCCGCCGACACGCGCGGCGTCGCTGGACGGCAGGTGCCGGGGTAAAGCGGCTCCTCCTCACCCTCGTGCGGTGCGGTGAGTGCGCGGAGCACATCCTGACGCGAGCATTTGCACGGGTAGATGAGGCCGCTCGCGCGGAGGCGCTCGAATGCCTCGATGTAGAGCGGCATCCGCTCGCTCTGCGTGTAGG
>JBDSAR010000356.1:0-2664 GCA_039922035.1 Chthoniobacteraceae bacterium | reverse complement strand
TACGATCCGAAGTTTTCCTTCCGCGACGTCGTGATGCGCCACCCCGAGGCCGCCGATCAAATCACCGACTGCCTCTCCGGCGACGTGAGCAAGGACTACTCGCAGCTTTGGGACTGGATTCGCGAGTGCGTCCCGCTTCCCGATGAACTGCAGTTCGGCAGGCCGCTGGCAGCGGCATGAGCCCAAGGAGCGGCGACATTCCTGTCGCCGCAATCACGCGCGCAGAGCGCCACACTTCTCTGCAGGTCGCACAACGCATCGCAAGGAAATCAGACCGCTTCGCAGCAATCTTTTCGGCGACAGGAATATCGCCGCTCCTTGGCGCTATTTATTCCGACGCTTGTTGAAATCTGCCATCGCGCGGGCCGCCTCGCGCGTCTCCACCTTCTCCTTCATGTCTTCGCGCTTGTCGTGCGCGAGCTTCCCCTTGCCCACGCCGAGTTCCACTTTCACCCGGTGCTCCTTCCAATAAAGTCGCAGCGCGATGAGCGAATGTCCCGCGACTTGGATTTTCCCGAAAAGCTTGTCAATCTCCTGCCGGTGCAGCAGCAGCTTGCGCCTGCGCTTCGGCACGTGCTGCTCGTAGCTCGCCTTGTCGTATCCCTGGATGTCCAGATCGAAGAGCCACGCCTCGTTGCCCTCGATGCGCGCAAATGCGTTGCTCACATTCGCGAGTCCCGCCCGGATGGCTTTCACCTCCGTGCCCTTCAGCTCGATGCCTGCCTCAAAACGATCGAGGATGTGAAAATCCCGGAGCGCCTTGCGGTTGACCGAAATGTCGCCACCCATCGTGCATCACCGCCCGTCGCGCGGGCCGGAGCTATTCCTTCGCTTCGTCCGCCGGCTTCAGCTCGTAACTGAGCTTGCCCTCGATGATCTCCTGCAGGGCGATGTCCGCAAAGCCCATTTTGGGAGTGGGCTCAATCATCGGGCGGTGCCCGGCGGTAAGCTGGCGGACGCGCTTCGAGACCATGTTCACCAGGAAGGGAACATTCTGAATCTTCTTTGCGGCTTCATCTACAAGATGGCTCATCATATCGGTGGTTTGGCGGTTTCCCTTATGGAAAAAAGGGAGTGGAGGTTGCAGGGGATGCATTGCCTTGTCAACGGATGATTCCGGGCATTTTGCCGACGGCACGGCACGGCGGCATGCCTCACTCATCACTGCCCTCCTCGCTTCCATGCTTGAACAACCGCCCGCCTGCCGTGTTTCATCCGCGCCCTTCATGAAAATCGTCCTCGCATATTCCGGCGGCCTCGACACGAGCGTGCTGCTGACCTGGCTCAAGGAAACCTACAAGGCGGAGATCATCGCCTTCTGCGCCGATGTCGGGCAGGAGGAGGAACTCACCGGGCTGGAGGAAAAGGCGTTCCAGACCGGCGCGAGCAAATGCTACATCGAGAATCTGAACGAGGAATTCGCGAAGGATTTCATCTTCCCGATGATGCAGGCGGGCGCGATTTACGAGGGGCAATATTTCCTCGGCACGAGCATCGCGCGCCCATGCATCGCGAAGAAGATGGTGGAGATCGCCAAGCGGGAGGGCGCGGATGCGGTGGCGCACGGCGCGACGGGCAAAGGGAATGATCAGGTGCGCTTTGAACTCACCGCAGCGGCACTCGCGCCGGAACTCACGGTGATTGCGCCGTGGCGGCAGGACCGGTTCCGCGAGGAATTCCCCGGACGCGCGGAGATGATCGCGTATGCGGAGAAGCACAACATCCCGGTGCAGGCGTCGGCCAAGAAGCCGTATTCGATGGACCGCAATCTCCTGCACATTTCGTTCGAGGCGGGCATCCTCGAAGACCCGTGGTACGACGCGAGTGCGGAAAAGGCGCGCGACATGTATGTGCTGTCCGTCTCACCCGAGGAGGCGCCGGACAAGGCGGAGTATGTCGAGCTGACTTTTGAAAAAGGCGTCTGCACCGCCGTCGGCTACCACGAAATCGCCGCCGTGCTGAAGCAACTCGGCTGCAAGGACGCGCTCACTTTCAACACGAACGACCACGCGATGCTCTCCCCGTACTGGGTGATGAAGGTGCTGAACAAGCTCGGCGGTGCGCACGGCTGCGGGCGCGTGGACATGGTGGAAAACCGCTTCGTCGGCATGAAGTCGCGCGGCGTGTATGAGACGCCCGGCGGATCAATCCTGCACTTCGCGCACCGGCAGATGGAGAGCATCACGATGGATCGCGAAGTGATGCACCTGCGCGACTCGCTTGTGCCGAAATACGCGGAGCTGGTGTACAACGGATTCTGGTTCGCCCCCGAGCGCGAAGCACTGCAGGCGCTCGTGACCGAATCACAGAAACATGTGAGCGGCGTCGTGCGGGTGAAGATTTACAAGGGCAACATCATCGCTGCGGGACGGAAGTCCGCGCTGTCGCTCTACAATCCCGAGATCGCGACGATGGAGGCGGACCCGACGAAGGCCTACAATCAGAACGACGCCACCGGCTTCATCGCGCTGAATGCGCTGCGCCTGAAAGTGGCGGCGCGCGTGCATGGTGGGCGGTAATCGTTGTCGCGCAGCAGGCAGGGCTGACGCATCAAAACCTGATGAGGGAGGCGAGGTAGTTTGGGTCGAGGGCGGCGCGGAGGCGTTTTCGATTGAGGCTTTTGGATGAGGAGCGTTCAGCGCGCAGCAGGTTGAGGGCGATGCG
>JBDSAR010000355.1:0-9827 GCA_039922035.1 Chthoniobacteraceae bacterium | reverse complement strand
GCGCGGGTCGGTCCATGAGATCTGCGAAGAGCACGGCTATCACCCTGTTGTCAGTGTTCGGATCGATCAGGGTGGTCCGGATGATTGCGAGATAGTCGGCATCGGGCAGCCTTGCCACCGCCTCTTGTGTTGCCTCTGCGGTGGCCTGTTCGGGGAGGCGGGGAAGCATTTCCATCAGGGATCTGGCCTTGAGCGTGTCGGAAAAATCCGGGCGGTTTGTCACCGTATCGAGCCTTTTCCTCCACCCGAGATCCGCCGCATTTTCCAGCCACACAGGCGGTAGCCCTGGGATGGTGTGAACTTTTCCGGGGAGTGGATGCGGCACCCCCGAGTCCGGCTCAATAGTTGTTCCTGTGGCTGGCGCGGCACCTGTGAGCAGTGGCTTCCTCTGGCCCTGCTCCGGTTCGGCAAGCGACGATTGCGCCCCGGCATTGCGCAGGATTGCAGTGCCGCGGTGCAAAGGGCCGTGCCAAAGTGCCCAGCCGCCCGCGGCCATTGTGCTGACGAGGATTGCAGTCTGAAACCTTTTCACCGCAGGGGTGCTATCCGTTGGTGAACGGTGTGGCAAACCGGAACCGCGTGTTCGGATTCACGCGGAATGGCCTGTTCAAAAAATAGTGCAAAAGGCCGGGTGCCCATTACCATTCGCGGATGTTCAACTCGGTGGACACCAAGAATCCAAGCGCCGTCGAAGCCGAGGCTGCGGCGATCCACGCCGGCTTGTTCCCCCGCGGGGATGTCGCGCTGGTCCGGCAGGCATTCGAGTGGGCCGGGCAATGTTTTGGCGGCGGCTTCGACGGATATCAGGCCATTGATTCGCTCTACCACGACTTCGAGCACACGTTGCAAGGCACCCTGTGCCTGGTGCGTCTGCTGAGGAGCCGGCACGAGGCCGGAGTCGCTCCGCAGATTTCCCAGAGGATGTTTGAACTGGCCCTTGTCGCCATTCTTTTCCACGACACCGGTTATCTGAAGACGACCGCAGACACGGAGGGCACGGGTGCAAAATACACGGCAATTCACGTCGCGCGGAGCGGCACTTTTGCGGAAAAATTTCTGACGACGAAAGGCTGGGCCAGGCCTGACATCGCAGCAGTCCGGCACATGATCCGGTGCACGGGCGTCAATGTCAGCATCGCGACGATTCCGTTTCAAAGCGCCGAGGAGAGGGTTGCCGGATTTGCCCTCGCGACGGCGGACTTGCTGGGGCAGATGGCGGCGGAAAACTACGTCGAAAGGTTGCCGGATCTTTATTTGGAATTTGAGGAAGCTGCGAGATTTGACGAAGGGAGCGCGCCGAAGACATTCAGGTTTGAAAGTGCGGATGATATGATGCGCAAGACACCGGGATTCTGGCAGTATTATGTGCTTCCGAAGATTACCAACGACTTCGAGGGAATCTATACTTGTCTCAACGATCCTTATCCCGGCGGTCCCAACGAATACATCCGCCGGATCGAGCGCAATCTGGCGCGGCTGAGGCATAAGTTGGAAGTCCGGGAGTGATTGCGGTCCGCGCTGAGATCGATCCCTTCTCCGCGGCCGGAGCTGCATCATCCTCGCATCGGCAAAATGGGGCCCGTGCATTTTTCACCTCGCGCGCAGCCGTTTCTTCGCCATAGCCTTCCGCCCACTCATGATTCAGGCTGGCCAGAAGTTCGGTGAATTTGAAATCTTCGAACAGATTGGGCGGGGCGGAATGGGCGCGGTTTTCAAGGCGCGGCAGACTTCGCTGCGCCGGTTTGTGGCCATCAAGGTGCTGCAGCCTGCGCTCGCCGCGAATGCGCAGTACATCATCCGCTTCAACAACGAGGCCGTCGCCGCCGCGGGGCTGAACCACCCGAATCTCGTGCAGGTCCACGCCGCGGGTGAGACGGATGGCGTGCATTGGTTTGCCATGGAGTTTGTCGAGGGCGAGACGGTGCGGGCGCGGCTGAAGCGCAAGGGTCGCATCGAGCCCGCCGAGGCCATCGCCATCGCCACCCATGTGGCCACGGCGCTCGAGTACGGCTGGCGCAAGGCGCAGCTCATCCACCGCGACATCAAGCCCGACAACATCTTCCTCTCGCAGGACGGCGAGGTGAAGCTCGGCGACCTCGGCCTCGCGAAGAGCACCGCGCAGGAGGACGGCCTCACGATCACCGGCGCCTCGATGGGCACGCCCCGCTACATCAGCCCCGAGCAGGCGCAGGGAAAAAAGGACATAGACCTGCGCGCGGACATCTACAGCCTCGGCTGCACGCTCTTCCACCTGCTGAGCGGGCAGCAGCCGTATTCGGCAGAGAACGCCGTGGAGATGATGTGCAAGCACGTCACCGAACCCGTGCCCGAGCTGCGCAGCGTGTGGCCTGAGTGCCCCGCGGAACTCTCCCGCGTGGTGATGAAGATGATGGCCAAGCCGCCCGCCGCGCGGCAGCAGACGCACGTCGCAGTCATCGCCGACCTCCGCCGCGCGCACGATGCGCTCACCGGCGCGAGCATGCCGGATGTCATCGCCCTCTCGCAGCCGCCGTCCGCCCGCTCGCTGAAGAAGGTCGCCGTCTTCTCATTGCCAGATCCGCAAGCCCAGCCCGCTGCACGCACTCCCGTCCGGACTGCCGCCGTCGCGCGGCAGCCTGTCGCGTCGCCGTCCGTGCCGAAGGTCATCGCCACGCCACACACTGAGCCCGCTCCGGATTCTGAAAACCGAAAACCGAAATCGAAAGCGCTGCTGTGGTCCGGCATCGCCGCCATCCTCGCCGTCGCATTGTGGTTCGCCTTTGGAAAAAAGGAGCCGCAACTGACCGAGGCCGAGCGTGCGGAAGAGGCCATAGCTCAGAAGCGAGCGCGGAGCATTCCCGCGCCAGAGCTTTGGGTGTGCGTTCTCGACAAGCTAGGAGATCATCCTCCGGATGGCACGACAATGCTGCAAGATGGCTGGGTAATGAAAAGACCCGCTTCGACTACCCGCACCCGTTACCTTCCTGGCGCGATGCGCGATGGAGCGATTCGTGCAGAGCTTCGGAGGACCGGTGACGAAAATGGACGACTCGCGTTGCGCAGCCGTGTGAAGGAAGCAGCGTATCAGGTAGCGCGAACGGATACGTCGGTTCGATTGGAGTTTATCGAACGCAGTACAGCGAAGACGACAGTCTTGCGTGAACATGCCACTCCGATGCTTACGGATGGTGCGACCTTCACGCTTGAACTCCGCGTCGTCGGCGCGCTACTCACAGTCAAACTCGATGGCCGCGAGCTTTTTCAAGTCGAGGACAATAGAATCGTGACGGGTAGTGCAGCCGTGCTTGTTGGAGACAAGAGTAGCCTGCGGAACATCGAAGTCCTGAATCTCGACGCACCTGCCGCCGCCTCTGCTCTCCCCATCTCCGCGCCTTCTCTTACCGCGGCGAAGGACGTGCCGTTTGTGAATTCGCTCGGGATGAAATTCGTCCCCGTGCCGATCACCGGCGGGCCGACGGGCGGGCAGCGCGTGCTCTTCTCCATCTGGGAGACGCGGGTGCAGGATTACGAAACCTTCGCCACGCAGACGGAGCGCGAGTGGAATAACGTGCAATCCGAGCGAAGTGCGACCCATCCGGCGGCCTTTGTCAGTCAGCACGACGCGGGTGCTTTCTGCACCTGGCTCACAGCGCTCGAGCGCAGTGCGGGAAAGCTCGGTGCCGGGGAAGCCTATCGCTTGCCGACCGACCACGAATGGAGCTGTGCGGTCGGCATCGGTGACCGCGAAGATCCGGCACTGTCTCCGTACTTTAAAAATCGTAAAATCGCCGATGTCTTTCCGTGGGGCCGCGCCTGGCCGCCCCCAGCGGGGGTGGGGAACTATGGGGGCGAAGAGCGGAACTATCCCACCCCTATGCCGCCAGGTGAGGAGGGCTTGTCGGGCTACCGCGATGACTTCCGCGATGCCGCCCTTGTGGGCAGCTTTGCGGTAAATCCTATCGGTCTCTACGACCTCGGCGGCAATTTATGAATGGTGCCTGGAATCCAGCGGCATCTATCGCGGGGCGTCCCATGCGGATCGAATGAAGTCCGCACTGCTTTCTTCCAAGCGCGGTTTCAACCGCCTGGATTTCACCGCGAATAACGTCGGTTTCCGTGTTGTTCTCGCGCCAGCGACTCCGCCCCTACCCCCGGCCGTCGCCACCGCCACCGCGACGAAGGACGAGCCATTCGTGAATGGGCTCGGGATGAAATTCGTCCCCGTGCCGATCACCGGCGGGCCGACGGACAAGCAGCGCGTGCTCTTTAGCGTGTGGGATACGCGGGTGCGGGACTACAATGCGTTTGCGCAGGAATCCAAACGCGAGTGGCCGACGACGGATTTCGAGCAGGAAGCGACGCATCCGGCGGTGAACGTGAGCTGGGAGGATGCGACGGCCTTCTGCGCGTGGCTCACGGAGCGGGAGCGCAAGACGGGCAGGCTCGCGGCGAATGAAAGCTACCGTCTGCCGACCGACCATGAGTGGAGCTGTGCAGTGGGGATCGGTGAGCGCGAAGACGGGGCGAAGTTGCCGAATGAAAAGAACCAAAAGATCCCGGTTGTTTATCCGTGGGGCAGCGCCTGGCCGCCGCCGGAAAGGGCGGGCAACTATTGGAGCGAAGAACTGCGCCCGCTGCTCGCCGCCAGAAAGTATCCGTGGATCACAGCCGAAATCGCGGGTCGCCGCGATGGGTATGCGACCACGGCGCCGGTGGGGAGTTTCGCGCCAAATCTTTTTGGCCTTTACGACACGGGCGGCAATGCGTGGGAGTGGTGCGAGGACTGGTTTGACGCAGAGCAGCAGGACCGTGTACTGCGCGGTGCGTCGTGGCAAAACAACGACAAAGCCAATCTGCTGTCGTCGTTCCGTACTCACCATGCGCCCATTTATCGCAACGACAGCACCGGCTTCCGCTGCGTGCTGGCTGGGTCGGTGCCCTAGCTTCACCGCAGCCGTCACACTTATGTGGGGCGCGCTAGCGGCGTCCTCCATGCGGACGGCGGAACGCCGGGAAAACTTTCCCTTTTCTCCCCCGGCAAATTTGCATAGCAGAATCCGATGGAACCCGGATCTCCACCAACCACCGGCGTCTGGCTCGAGCAGGAAGACGGGGCGTGCATCCCCGTGGTTCGGAACTGCATGTTCGGGCGCTCGCGGTCGAGCACGGTCGTCATCCCCTCCAGCAAGGCGTCGCGGAGTCACGCCACCATCCACATTCAGGATAGCGGGGAATTTTGGCTGATCGATCTCGGGAGCATCAATGGCACTTTCCTCAATGGCTCCCGCGTGGCGCGGCCTGAGCGGCTCAGGAATGGCGACCGGATCCTGGTCGCGGACATGGGCTTCACGTTCCATCAGGCCGACGATCTCGGCGAGGAATCCATGGGCGAATCCCTCGCGACGATCGTGGAAGTGCGCTCCGAGAACCGCTGGCTGATGCTGGCGGACATCGAGGGCTTCACGCCGCTGTCCCAGAGGCTCGAAGCCACGGAACTCGCGACGGTGGTCGGCACATGGGTGCGGAGTGGGCGGGAGATTATCGGAAGGAAAGGCGGGACGATTAACAAATACATGGGCGATGGCTATCTCGTCTGCTGGCCCTCGCTGCCCGAGACTCCGGCGCGCGTGGCGGCCGCGATGCGGGAGTTTCAGGCGCTGAGGGAGGCGAGCGATCCGAAGTTCCGGATCATCTTCCATCACGGCATGATTTCGTTTGGCGGTCTCGCGGCGGGCTATGGCGAGGAGAGCCTCATGGGGGCGGAGTTGAATTTCATCTTCCGCGTGGAAAAGGTCGCCTCGGAACTGGGCGTGGCCTTCTGCTTCACCGCGGCGGCGAAGGCGGCGCTGGGCGAGCTGCTACCGCTCGAAGAGATCCCAGGCGATCATGCGCTGAAGGGCTTTGCCGGCAGCTCGAAATTTTTCAAACTCTGAGACGACGCGCATCCTGAGTCTGTCTGCGGGAGGTAAGAGTGACCGCTTTGGCGCTTGGCCGGCCGTGGGCCACTGCTAGAAGCGGCGGAAACCGGAAACGGCAGAACCTCACACTCCCTAAACGGATGGATCTACGGGAGAACCCTGTCCATCACAGGACAGGTCCGATCCCCTTCGGTCGCTACCGTGTGGAACGTGAACTCGGCCGCGGTGGGATGGGGCGCGTGCTGCTTGCGTTCGATACAAAGCTCCGTGGTCATGTCGCGGTAAAACTGGTGCCCGATAACATTGTCGCCGACGCCGAGGCCGCCGAAGATCTGCGCCGCGAAGTGCTCCGCGGCATGGCGCTCACGCACCCCGGCATCGTCCGCGCGCACACTTTCGAGCACGATGCCAGCGGCGCGGCCATCGTGATGGAATACGTGGACGGCCTCACATTCACGGAATGGAAGGGCCAGCAGCCGGGCCGGTGCTTCGAGACAGAGCAGCTTCTCCCGTGGCTGGAACCGCTCTGCGAGGTGCTCGAACATGCGCACCGTGGCGCGCGCATCGTCCATCGCGATCTCAAGCCGAGGAACATCATGGTCAGGAGGGGATCTATTGGCGCACATGCGAGAGCCTCAACGACGCCCTTCGCGACAAGCAGCTTTCATCTCCGCAACTGCTTTGCGTGCTCGCCGCGTGGACAGGAGTGACCAATGTTTTTGGTTGGGCGGGCGCAGAGGCGCAACTGCCGCCGAAGCCGCGCGGGCCGATCGCCTACATCATGGGCCAGCGCTACGTGAAGCTCGGCAAGCCGGAGGATGCGCTCGCGATGTTCCGCACGGCAAAGACAGACGCCGCGCAGATCAAAGACGCCGCGCTCGGTATGCTGGCGGAAACGGAGATTAGGAAACTGGGCGGCAACTGAACTGGCCGCCGGTTTGAAGGCAGGCGTCAGAAAATCCTACAGTCCTCCGGGCGGCACCTGCGGATTGACCGGATCGCGCGGCGGGGGCGGTGTGACTGGTGCGACCGGGGTGACCGGTGCGACCGGGGTGACCGGTGTGGTTGCTGGTGCCTGTGGCGTGACGACCGGCAGGGGGCGCTGGATCACTAAGCGGTCCGGAAAGTCGGCGAGATGGGCCGGCCTCGTTCCGGGGCCGATGCGTGCGATGTTCGTTTGCCAAAAATGCTGGCGGAGTTGCGCGGCAATCGCCGAGGCGATCCGCTTTTGCTCAAGTGGTGCGCCCCATACGCCGCTGAGCAGGCGCGAAGTCTTCACGAGGGCGTTCAGATCGATGTCCACGCGTGCGGGGACTTCCGTGGCGTTGTTGAGCATGACGACTTCCTGGCCGGCGTTGACCTGGATCTTGCGGTGCAATTGGCCGGCTTTCGGGGTGAGGAAGCATTTGCCTTCGATGACGATGAGTTTTGTCACCTTGCGGCCGGCTTCGAGGAGAATGGTCGTGCCGGTGATGCCGGCGGTGACGGCGGCGGTCTGAATCTGCGCCCCGCCGACACCCTTGGGCACTTGCAGCAGAATCACGCCCTTGGGCAGCGAAAGTTCGCGTGTGCCAGCGGCGAAGGTGAAGTGGGTATTGGCACCGAGGCGGGTGATGGTCTGGTCGTTGAAAAGCAATTCGGTCCTGGATTCGATGCCGGTGCGCACGGCCTTCGTTCCGTTCACGAGTTCGTTCAGCGAGGCCTGCCGCGGCGCTTTCCCGGAATCAGCCGTCCTGACGTCTTTGACGATGTGGGTGATTTTGGCCTCGCTGAGCACGGCGGCGTGGGCGAGGGAGGTCGCGATGGAAACCAAGGCCACGAGGATTGAGCATCGCATCGGTCTTTTCATAAAAGGTGAACGGGTCTCAGACTATCTCGTCTGGATGGAGCCGCTGAACGTGTCGAAAAAGGCAGTGGCTCCGTTGGGCAGGACCAAGGTGATGACGCTGCCGTTCGAGGTGGATCGGCCGCCACCGGGAAAGTATCCCAGTGCAAAAACGGAAAGGTAGGGCAGGGAATCCGTGCCGGTGACATCGTCGCTGTTCGTGCCAGGCAGGCCGTGCGTTTCGGCGTGTCCGTAGATGACCCGGATCGTCACCGGTTCGGTGCCGCCGCCGCGAACCCTCACCTTCGTGGAAGGGTCGATGGCAATCTCGCCTCCGCCAATCACGGCGACGATCACGATCTTCCCTTCGGCGGTCTCGATGGTGTCGCCGTTATGAATGATGTCTCCGTTTGCCGCAGGCTTCCTGTTGACGAGGACGGTGCCTTTTACCCTGAGTGTGCCGACCGCCACGGATTGCTGCTGGGATTGCTCGAAAATGGCGGCGGCGATCTGCGCCTGCTCAAGTCTTGCGCCCCACGTGCCGGTGAGCAGCGGCGAGGACTTCACCAGTTCGCTCAGTTTGATTTTGTACGGTGCGGGAACCTGCGTGGCGTTGTGGGCCATCTTCACCTGATAGCCGGCCAGGATGGGCACCCTGCGTTTGAAGCGGTCGCCTTTGGCCACGAGTATGCCTTTGCCTTCGATGAAGGTCAGCGTGAAGAACTTGGGGCCGGATTCGTATAGGACGGTCGTGCCGGTGATGGCTGCGGTCACCGCGGCGGTCTGAATCTTCGCACCGCCGAGGCCCTTTTGTACCTGTAGCAGCAACGAGCCTTGGGAAACGGAAATCTCCCGTGCCCCGTCGGAGACGCTAAAGTGGGTGTTGGGACCGAGGCGTGTGATCGTCTGGTCGCTGAAAAGCAATTCGGTCCGGGAATCAATGCCGGTGCGCACGGCCTTCCCGCCTACCACTACTTCGTTCAACTTCGAAGGCTGCGGCACCTGTCCCGACGCGACGGTCCTGACGTCGTTGACGAGGTGGGTGATTTTGGCCCCGGTGAGCGGCGCAGCATGTGCGGCGGACACGAGAGCGAGGAGGAGGAAGGAACAGAGGTGCGCTTTCATGGGGGGGACTAAAATTCGTATCGGAACGAGAGGCCGCCGCCGGTGGTGGCGGCATTGTAGTCGAACTGGGACCGATTCGAACGGTCGAAGACGAATGAGAAGGAGGCGTTGACTGCAAAATTCCTGCTGAAGCGATAGGTGAGGGCGGTGACGACGGTTCCATTCAGATCCCGCCGCGCGCCCTGATGGTAGTCAAAGTACGCAAGCCGCGCGTAAAGGTCTGCATCAAGAGCCGGGGTGAGATGCACCTTTGCACCGGCGTAAAGGCTGTGCTCGTTGCGCTCCGCAGCCGGCTGTTCCGCAAATCCGAATATGCTCGCGTAGCCCACGTAGATGAAATTCCCGCCGTGCAAGGCAAATGTCTTTTGCGCACCGACGCTGAGCGTGTGGTTGTGCAGCAATTCGCGGCCCAGGCTTTCGTCCGAGAGACGCTCGAAATTATAGCGCGCGAAAACGGTGATGCCCCCGAGTTCCTTCCAGTCATAATACAGCCCGGTGCCCGCGTTCAGGCTGTTGAAATCCTGCGAACTCAACCCGTGGTAGCGGAAAAAGCCCTGCCTGACGGTGGCCTCGATGCTGAGGGACTCCGCGAGTGTCCGTTCGTAGCGGGCCCCGACTTCCGAAAAAAAGTATCCGTCGCCCTGCCGGTTCGATTTCGAGAGCGTGACGTTGTCTGTGTAGTAGTCGGCGGCGCTCGCAAAAAAGCTGAACGGAGTCGCATGCTCGCGGGGCTGCAGGATGATTTGCCGGCCGAGATCCGGATCCCCGGCGGTCTCGAGCGCGAGGTTTCGTGGTGCTTCCCCGTTTTGGTCAGGCGTCCCCGGATGCAGGGCGATCGGGCTTGTGCGCATCCTCGCCTGCTCGACCCGGGCGTCGGGACCCTGTGCGAATCCGCGCGAGGCTGGGAGCAGGAAGGCAAGCAACAGAACCTTGCGGCAAAGGTTGTGATTCACAATCGCGAGCGTGAATACATTGCCGTG
>JBDSAR010000354.1:0-4200 GCA_039922035.1 Chthoniobacteraceae bacterium | reverse complement strand
GTCCCGGCACGCCGACGAGCAACGCGTGTGATTTTGTGAAAATGGCGATCAGCAGTTCGTCGATCACCAGATCCTGCCCCACGATCACCTTCCCGATCTGATGCCGCAGGAGCGCATGCGCCTCCTTGAAATACTCGATCGCCTGCACGTCGCCGTCGCGGAACACCTCGCCCTTTTCCTCCGGGGCGACAGCGACGGGCGGTGGCGGAGTGTCGGCGTCGGTGTTCATCAGGCGGGAAAGTCGCGCGAGTAAAACACCGGCCGGCACCTTTGCCAACGGCGATATCCGCGCAGCCGCTGGCCGCTTGACGCACGCGGCTTCCGTGCGCCATCCTCACCGCGCACTTGAAAAACGAATCTTCCACCGGGCTGCCATCTGTGGCTCCCCGACTCGGGCGGAATCCCGAATTTTCCGCACCACCGCTCCGGCCCTGTCTCGCGCGCTGAAACTCCGCGCCGAACCGGAAGACTGTCACACGATTTGAACTAACATGGGCCCGTCCACAGATGTCGCACGACCTCGGAACCTCGATTGGAAACGCGCAGCCGCGCTGCTCTACGGAGACTGGGGAACGTCGAAGGCCTACGTCATCGGCTATGCGTTCATCGCGATGCAGTTTGCCTCGCTGCACACGATCATCGCCGTCTCGCTCATCACCGGGCTGGTCGGGCTGAACTACCTCGTCGTCACCAAACATTTCCCCGACGGCGGCGGCGTCTATTCCGCCGCGCGCTCGCAGGGCCGCACGCTCGCGGTGATCGGCGCCCTCCTGCTCATCGCGGACCTCACCGTCACCGCATCGCTGAGCGGCTACGATGCGCTGAAATACTTTTTCCCGAACATGCCGAACATGTGGGTGCCCGGTCTCACGATGATCGCGGTGCTCGCGTTCGGCGTGCTGAATTCCTTCGGCCCGCGCCACAGCGGCGGACTCGCCGTGGCGCTCGCGGTGCCGATGGTCCTGCTCGTGATCGTGCTCATCGCGATGGCCGTGCCGCACCTGACCACCGACCTCGCGCCATTTCCCGTGGGACACACGAAGGCCCACGCATGGGGTTCCTTTGTCAGCTCGATCCTCGCCCTGAGCGGGGTCGAGGCCATCGCAAGTCTCACCGGCGTGCTGAAACTCGATCCCGGATCGACTCCGGACAAACCTCAGGTCGGCCGTGAGGCGAGACGCGCGATCATTCCCGTCGCCATCGAGGTCGTCGGTGGCACGATCCTCCTCGGCTGGGCGACGATGTCGCTGTGGAAATGGAGCCACTCCGCATTTTCGCCGGGGCAGACGATGCTTGAACGCCTCACTGAGGACAGTTCGCACGTCCTGCGCGTGCTCGGCGAGGAATTCGCCACCAAGGCATTCGGCCACGGCTACGGCGTCGTCATGGGCATCGTCGTCGGCATCATCGTCGGCCTTCTGCTGCTCAGCGCGGTGAACACCGCCATCGCCGCGCTCATCGGCATGCTCTACACGCTCGCCCGCGATGGCGAGATGCCGCGCCCCTTTCTCGCACTGAACCGCCACGGCGTGCCGAAACTCCCCCTCATCGTGGCCACCGTGCTCCCGTGCATCGTGCTGCTCATCACGTACACGGATCCGGAACACGCGCTCGCCACCCTCGGCGATCTCTACGCGATCGGCGTCGTCGGCGCGATCACCGTGAACCTCGGCTCCTGCACTTTTAACCATAAACTCGACCTGAAAATCTGGGAGCGCGGTCTCCTCGGGTTCACGTTCGTCGTGCTGTTCTGCGTCGAGGTCTCGCTCGCGTATGAAAAGCACCTCGCGCTGTTTTTCGTCGTCATCGTCCTCGGCATCGGTTTCTGGCTGCGCTCGCTCTCGCACAAGGCGAGCGGCCTCGCGACCGTCACCGTCGCGAAGGAAATGGCCGAGATGGTCTCCGCCGAGACCATCGAGCGCCTGCGCCCGCGCCCGCTCACCGAGGGGCGGAAAATCCTCGTGTGCGCGCGCGGCGTCACGCCCGTGCTCAAGTACGCGCTGAACGAGGCCTTCCTCCACAAGACCGTCCTCTGCGTGCTCTACATGCGCGAGATCGCAGTCCTGCTCGGTGGCAGCCAGCCCAACGAGTCGCGCCGCGCCCGCTGGCAGGACGATCCGCAGGCCTCCGCGATCATGACGCTCATGCTGAAGCTCGGCGAGGAGACCGGCGTCTGCGTGCAGCCGATTTACACCTTCTCGACCGATCCCGCGAGCACCATCGTGGACATTGCCGCCACGCTCGGGGTGGACCTCGTCTTGCTCGGCTCCTCGCACCGCGCGACCATGGCGCGACTGCTGAAAGGCAACGTCATCGAGCGCGTCGCAAGCAATCTTCCCGAGGAGATCGAACTGGTGATCCACAGTTGAGCCGCGCCGCTATTCCCCAAGCAATCCCGCGAAGCGCTCCGCGGCTTTCGCCGCGACACCCTCGACCGTCACTCCCGCAGCGCCCTCGCGTTCGAGACTCGTCATCTCGACTCCGGCGATTCCGCACGGCGTGATGTGCGCGAAGCCGTCGAGCGGCCCGCCGACATTCAGCGCAAAGCCGTGCATCGAGATCCAACGACGCACGCCGACCCCGAGGCTCGCGATCTTTTTTTCCCCCACCCACACGCCTGTCAGCCCGTCTTTTCGCGACGCCGCCACTCCGAAATCCGCGCAGAGCAAAATCAAAAATTCCTCAAGATCGCGCAGGTAGCGGTGAAGGTCCGAGCCGCGTTTGCGCAGGTCGAGCAGAGGGTAGCCGACGAGCTGACCCGGCCCGTGCCACGTCGCCTGCCCGCCGCGATTGATCGCCATGAGCGGCGCGGGCAGAGCGGCGGGATCGCGCAGCGAAGAGTGATCGTTCGTCCGGCCGATGGTGAAGACCGAGTCGTGTTCGAGGAGGAGCAGTTCATCCGGCGCGGATGCGTCCTCGGCTTTTTGCGCCACGATTTTCTCCTGAAGCTCCAGCGCCGCGCCGTAGCCGATCCTGCCGAGCCAGCGCGCATTCATATCCGCTCAAGTGTGACCGCACCGTGCCGGGCGCTCTCCGCGGTCTGGAAATGCGTGAGGCCGATCGCGAGCGCATCCGCGGCGTCCGGGGATGGCGTCTCCTTCAGGCCGAGGAGCACGCGCACCATGAAGCCGACCTGCTGCTTCTGCGCACCGCCCCGCCCGACGACGCTCTGCTTCACGCGCCGCGGCGCGTATTCGTAAATCGGCAACCCTCGCTCCGATGCCGCGATCATTGCTGCACCGCGCGCCGCGCCGAGCGTGATCGCCGTGCGGTGACTCTGCACAAAAATCACGCCCTCGATCACCGCGCACTCCGGCTCGTGCTGCGCGATGAGTTCCGCGATGCGCGAGCGAATCGTCACGAGGCATCCGCTCATGAGCAGCTTCGGCGGATTTTTCACCACGCCGTATTCGATCGTCCGCACTTTGCCGGCAATTTTTTCCAGCAGGGCAAAGCCGCTGCAGCGCAGAGATGGATCGATCGCGATGATTCGCACGCGGCCTTCATACGCGGATGCAGCGCGGCACGAAATCGAAACTTCATCCTTTCGCCATGCAATCGCCACACCGTAGAATGCGGCCATGCTCCTCGATTTCATGCAAAAGGGCGGACCTGTCACGTGGTTCATTCTGGTTTGCAGCGTGCTCGGAAGTGCCGTGTTCCTCGAGCGACTCATCTACTTTCACCGCATCAGCATCCGCGTCGGGGAATTCATGCGGGGTCTCGCGAATCTCATCCACGGACGGCGCTACCAGGAGGCGCAGATGGAGGCCGCGGCGACAAAGGGACCGGTGCAGCGCGTCGTCCACTCGGCGATCATCCGCCACAGCGCGCCGCGCACCGAGCTGAAGGACATCGTCGAGGAAGCCGGCCAGCTCGAAGTGCCGCGCCTCGAGCGCCGCCTCGGGATGCTCGCGACGCTCGCATTTCTCACACCGCTGCTCGGACTGCTCGGCACGGTCGCGGGACTGATCGAGGCCTTCCAAAGCATGGCCGCGACGACCGGCCTCACCAGCACCGCGGAGATCGGAAACGGAATCTACCAGGCGCTCATCACGACCGCCGCGGGGCTCGCAGTCTGCATCCCGTGCGCGATGGGCTACGCGTATCTCAGCGCGCGGGCGAATGCGGTCATCCACGACATGGAGCGCGCTGGAATCGAGGTCGTGAATCTCCTCATGGAAAGCCGGCAGCAGACGG
>JBDSAR010000353.1:0-7686 GCA_039922035.1 Chthoniobacteraceae bacterium | reverse complement strand
CTCATGAGCATGGGCTTCCTGCTCGATGACGCCGCGCCCGCGATTTTGCGCGGGCCGATGGTCACAAAATATACGCAGCAATTTCTCCGGCAGGTGAATTGGGACGGGCTCGACTACCTCATCCTCGATCTGCCGCCCGGCACCGGCGACATCCAGCTCACCATCGTGCAGACGGTCGCGCTCGCCGGCGTGGTCATCGTCACCACGCCGCAGGAAGTCGCGCTCATCGATGCGCGCAAGGCCGCCTCGATGTTTGAAAAGGTGAACGTCCCCGTGCTCGGCATCATCGAAAACATGAGCTACTTCCTCTGCCCGAGCGACGGGAAGCGTTACGACATTTTCGGCAGCGGCGGCGGACAGCGCGAAGCGGACAGGTTGAAAGTCCCGCTGCTCGGCCAGGTGCCGATCGACATCGCGACGCGCGAAGCTGGCGACAAAGGCGCACCGATCGTGATCGTCGAGCCCAAGAGTTCCATCGCGAAAAGCTTCGGCAACATCGCGGCGAAACTCCGCGCTGCAGTCCCTGTGTGATCGCCCCATGCCGGACAAAAAGCCAAAACAGCAATCCCCACGCAGGCTCCCGCCGCTGTTGCGGCGTGCGTGGTATTCGCTGAATCAGACTTTCCGGCACCGCATCGCGCATCTCGGCATCACGCCTGATCAATACAGCATCCTGCGCTGGCTCCACGAAGGTGACTCTCGCGGGCTCACACAGCAGACGATCACCGATCTTATGGCGAGCGACCCGAACACGATCACCTCGATTTTGCGCCGCATGGAAAAGGCGGGTCTCCTCTCCCGTCACCCGCACGAGACCGACCGCCGCGCCCGCCGCGTCCGATTGGAGCCTCTGGGGCACCGCGTCTTTACCGAGGCTTACGAAACCGCCAGCAAGCTACAGGACGAGACGCTTTCGGTGCTCCCCGAATCTCGCCGTGCCAGCTTCCTTGCCGATCTCGACACTGTGGCAGAAGCCTGTTCTTGCGCTGCGAACCGCAAGAAGCCTGCGTAGCGCGAATTCGATTTGCCGGAACGCATCTGCCCGGAGTCCGGTTTGGAGCGTCTGAGAAGATTTCGTATTGCGGGACTTTTTTGGTTCTCGTGGCCTCGCAGCTTTTGCCGCAAACCTGTGTTGTTCACATGCTGATCGGAGAAGTCTTAAAACCAGTCGTAGCTCCTTCTTCATAATAAGAGTGTGAAGAACTCCGGTGACGCGCGTTCCACGCAGACTGGATGCGGGTTCCGCAAGGATTGGTGGCTGTGAAGAACCGTGGCATTTTTAACGAGACCCCTTCGGAATATGGACAGGGCTCAGGTTGTTCGTCATTTCCTGACAGTTCTTGGGGGCTTATTCGCAGACTTCTTCCGCGGCGTTTCGGGGACAAATCCGGCCGCTTCCCACTTCCGGTTGATCAGCGCGTCGCGTGCCGCGGCAGTCTCCGCGTCCTTCTTGCTGCGACCCTTTCCCTCGCCGAGATCGATTCCATTCCACGTCACCAGCGCGACGAAATCCTTCTGATGCTCCGGGCCTTCCGCCGAAAGAATCGGATAGACCGGGCTGATCGGTGAGATCGCCTGCAGGACTTCCTGGAGCTGGCCTTTCGGATTTTGGTCTGGCGGGTCCACTTCGAGATTGTCCAAATCTTCGCGCGCCTCCGTGAGCACGATGCGCCGCGCAGTCACGTAATCGGAATCGAGATAAATTGCCCCGATGAGCGCCTCGTAGGCATCCGCCAGAGCAGAACTGCGCTCGCGTCCGCCGGAAGACTCCTCGCCTCGGCCCATCATGAGATGCACGCCGAGTTCGAGTCTTTCCGCGTGCATCTTCAGGCCTTCGCGTGAGACGAGGCCGGATCGCATTTTCGTGAGCTGGCCTTCGCTAAACTTCGGGAAATGGTCGAAGAGCCACTCGGTGAAAATGAGCTGCAGCACGGCATCGCCAAGGAATTCGAGGCGCTGGTTGTCAAAATGGTGCCGCTGTGTCTCGTGCCCGATGGATGGATGGGTGAGCGCCTCCGCAAGCAGGAGCGGGTTGCGGAATTTATATTTCAGGCGCTGTTCGAGAGGGTTCATCCTGACAGGAACCAATAGCAAACCTGCTGGCAATTGCCCGGAAAAACCGAAAGCTAAATGGAATGACACGGAGACTGGAAAGAAATCGCACCATGGTGCAACCTGCCCGCCCGCGTGAATCAAACCGCCCGAAGCCTGCTCTCATTTTCCCTCGTGCTCACGATGCTCGCCGGCTGCGGGCGGCCTCCAGACCGTGCGGAAATCGTGGTGATCAATGGCGGTGAGCCGGACACGATTGACCCGTCGAAAATCCGGGGCCAGCCCGAGGGACGCATTGCGTATGCGCTTTTCGAGGGACTCACACGATACAGTGCCTCGGGTGAAACCGAGCCCGGCATGGCCGAGCGCTGGGAAATATCGCCCGACGGGTTGCACTACATATTTCATCTCCGCGATGGCGTGAAATGGACGAATGGCACTCCGGTGACCGCGCAGGACTTTGTGTGGTCGTGGCTGCGCACACTGCGTGAGCCCGAAGCGGAATACAAATATCAGCTCTACTACATCCGCGGAGCTGAGGCCTTCGGCGAAGCGAAGAATGAAGCGACACGTCCGCCCGCAGACACGGTCGCCATCCGCGCGCCCGATGCGCGCACGCTCACGGTGGAATTGAAAACCCCGACGCCATTCTTTCTCGATCTCACGATGTTTTACACGCTGATGCCCGTGCATCGGCCGACGGTGGAGGCTGCGGTAAAAGCCGGAACTTCGTGGCTGCGTCCGGAAACGATCGTGAACAACGGCCCGTTTCTGCTCACCGAGTGGCGGCTGAATGATCGCATCCGGCTCACACGCAATCCAACCTATTGGGACGCGGCGAATGTCCTTGCGAAAACGGTCGATGTGCTGCCAGCGCCGTCGCCGAATACGGCGTTCAATTTTTACCACAGCGGCGTGGCGGACGTGATCCTCGACAAGTCGCTCGTGCCCACGTCGCTCGTGCCGGATCTGAAAAAGCGGCCAGACTATCACGCGACGCCGATCCTCGCGACGTACTTCATCCGGTACAATGTGAAGCGCGCACCATTCAGCGATGCCCGTGTGCGCAAGGCTCTCTCGATGGTCGTGGACAAGGTGCTGCTCACGGAAAAAGTCACGCAGGCGGGCGAGCCGCCGACGGACTCCTTCGTGCCGCCCGGCACCGCGGGATACCAGCCGCCTCCGGGCGTGAAGCGCGATCCCGAGGCCGCGAGAAAACTACTCGCTGACGCCGGATTTCCCGGCGGCGCGGGCTTTCCGGTCGTGCGCTACCTTTACACAAACAAGAACGAGACGGACGAAAAACTCGCGGTCGAGCTGCAGGCGATGTTCAAGCGCGATCTCGGCATCTCCGTGCTCCTCGCAAAGCAGGAATGGGCTGTGTATCTGAATTCGCTCTCGTCCCTCGACTATGACTTCTGTCGCTCGTCGTGGGTCGGCGACTACAATGATCCGAACACCTTCCTCGACATGATGGTGACCGGCGGCGGCAACAACAACTGCGGCTGGAGCAACAAGCGATACGACGAACTCATTGCGCTCGCGGCGAAGGAGGCCGACGGCGCGAAAAGGTTCGATCTATTTCGCGAGGCGGAGACGATCCTGATCCGCGACGAGATGCCAGTCTGCCCGCTCTACAACTACGTGGTGCTCATGTTTTACAGCGACCGCCTCGCCGGGGTCGCGGGCAACCTCATGGACGAGCATCCGTTCCGCACGATGCATTGGAAAACGAAGTGATGGAAAAGATCGTCATACGTTCCTCCAACTGGCTCGGCGACGCCGTCCTGAGCGTGCCCGCCGTTCGCGCGATGAAGCGCAGCCATCCAGGCGCGCACATCGCCGTGCTCACGCCGGAAAAACTCGCTGACGTGTGGCATCTCGTCGCCGAGGTGGATGAGGTGATCGCGTTTCCCTCAGCGCGTGGCGGAGTCTCCGGCGTGCTGAATATTTTTCGTGTCGCAAAGCTCATCCGCGGGCGCGGGTTCACGGATGGCGTCGTCTTTCCGAACAGCCTGCGGACCGGCTTGGAAATGTGGCTTGCACGAATCCCGCGCCGCACGGGATATCCGGGGCACGCGAGGCGTTCGTTTTTTCTCACCAATGTGCTGCGCGAGGAGAATGGCAAAGTTGCGACGGGCCCGGGCCGGCATCAGGTGCATCATTACCTGCATCTCGCGGAATTCCTCGGCGCAGAGACGGACGCGGACGCGTCGTTCGGCTTTCCCGATGCTGCTGCGAAAAAAGTCCGGGAGCCTGGCGTGCCTGCGCGGATCGCCGTGTGCGCCGGAGCGGAGTACGGGCCGGCGAAACGCTGGCTGCCCGAGCGCTTCGCGGAAGTCATGCAGGATGTGGGCGGTTCCACGCCGTGCCGCTGGCAACTCGTCGGTGTCGCGAAGGATCGCGAGAGCGCGGCGGAGATTGCCACCCTTTGCGAAAATCCCGCGAACGTCGAAAACACCTGCGGCGAGACCACTCTCTCGCAGCTCATCGCGATCCTCCGCGAGAGTGATGCGCTGCTGACAAACGATACCGGCACGATGCACCTCGCCACACTGCTCGGCGTGCCCGTCGTCGCGATTTTCGGCAGCACGGAGCCCGCGCTCACCGGGCCGCTCGGGGCCGGGCATGTCGTCGTGCGAAAACGAGCCGAGTGCAGCCCGTGCTTCCTGCGCGAGTGCCCGATTGATTTCCGCTGCATGAAGGAAGTCGAGGCAGACACCGTCGCCGCCGCACTGCGCGGAGTCCTCGGCATCGACGTCTCCGCTTGAAACAATGAACGCCGCACTGCGCGGCGGAACCGGTGCCGCAATCCTCGACAGAAAAAGAAAGCCCCAGCCTGGGCTACGGCTGGGGCGTTCAATCTGGCCTGCGATACTTCGTCCGCAGTGCCGGAATCCGTGGGGCGGATTACAGCTTGGACTCGTATTCGACCAGGCGTGCGAGTGCTTCAAGGAAATCCTTAAAGGCAGCCGCCGGCAGCATGATGGTGTCACGCCGCCCACCGACGTCTTCGGTTATTTTCATGAAGCGCCCGCGCTGGTTCTCCTTGAGATCAATGAAGAAGACCTTGCGGTCTATCGTCACCTTTTCAGAGGCGATCGGCTCGGAGGGCATCCTCGGTCCGGCGTTCTCTTGCATGTTTTTCTTTTTTGTTTTTTCAGTCCTCGATAGTCAGCCCACGACGTGTGGGATGCGAGGTGATGGGGGAAGCGAATCTGTGAACCGATTCCCTAGTGTGCAAGATGAAATCACACACGACCATTGAACGGTTCACAGGAATTGCCATCATCGGGAGGGTAATTCGCAGGCATTTTCACCCTTAGAAAATTCTTCACCGCAGACCCACAGCCGCGCGAACCCGTTCCATCGTGCGGGTCGCAACGGCACGCGCGCGTTCCCCGGCGGATTTCACCACCGCATCCACCGCACTCGGATCGGCGGCCAGCGCCGCGCGGCGCTGGCGCATCGGGCGGAAGAATTCCCAGAGCGACTCAAAGAGCCGCTTCTTGAAATCGCCGTAGCCGGTGCCACCCGCGCGGAAGTCCGCCTCCATCTTCGCCACGTCCGTCTCGCCCGCGACGAGCCGGTAAAGCGCGACGATGCTCGAGTTCGCGGGATCCTTCGGTACCTCGACGGGCGAAGAATCCGTCACGATGGACATGATTTTTTTCCGCAGCGCCTTCTCCTCCTCGAAGAGCCCGATCGTGTTGTTGTAGCTCTTCGACATCTTCTGCCCATCGAGGCCGGTCACCGTCGCGACCTGTTGGATGATGTCCGCTTCGGGAATCACGAAAAGTCCCTCGCCATACGTCCGGTTCATCGAGCCCGCGATGTCGCGCGTGACCTCGACGTGCTGCTTCTGGTCGCGCCCGACGGGGACCACGTTCGAGTCGTAGAGCAGGATGTCCGCGGCCATCAGCACCGGATACGCGAACAGCCCGTGGTTCGGCGTCCTGTTTTTTGCGAGGTGATCTTTGAAGGCGTGGCAATTCTCCAGCATCGGCATCGGCGTGTGGCAGCTCAGCAGCCAGGCGAGCTCCGTGTGCTCCGGCACATCGCTCTGGCGGAAAAGCACGGCCTTCGCCGGGTCGAGCCCGCACGCGAGGAAGTCGAGCGCCACGGCGCGCGTATTTTCGCGCAGCGCCTTCGGGTCGTGCACGCTCGTGAGCGCGTGGTAGTCCGCGATGAAATAGAACGCCTCGCCCTTGTCCTGCCATTCGATGGCCGGTTTCATCATGCCAAAGTAATTGCCGAGATGCGGCGCGCCGGTCGGCTTGATGCCGGAGAGGATTCGTTTCATGCGGCGTGGAAAATGGAAAGCCTCGCCCCGCGTGTCGAGCGCATCATCTGCCGGGAGCCAGATCGCAGCCTAGAATTTGTAGTGGTCCAGCCCGCCTGCATTCAGCGCGCCGCCGAGGAAGCCGACGATCCCGATGAGGAACGCCCCGAGCAGCAGCGCGCCGCGGAAACGCCGCCGTGCCACGGAGCCTTCCTCACATTCCGCGATGCAAACCAGCGTTGCACAGATCAGCGCCCACGCGGAGGTCGCCGTGCCGAGGATCTGGTGAAAGCGGTAGATCGTCGCAAGCTCGCTGCCGCTGACGATTGGGAAATTTGTGAACCACCCGAGCACCACCGCCGGCACACTGCTCAGCGCACCGAGCACCACGAGAAAACGCACGAGCAGCATCCATTCATCGCGCTTCATCCACCACGCGATGGCCTCGGCGAACACGGCGACCATCAGCAGCGCCACGGGAAAATGAGTGGAAACGGGATGAAATTTTCCCAGCCAGTTCGCCACCCGGCGGAGGAACGAAACCGTCGCCTCGGGTTTCTTTTCCGCCGTGGCCGTTGACGCCGAAACTCCCGCCGGCAGGACGTGCGGCGCACCGGCGAGCACCCAGGCTTCGACCGTCTTTTTTTCCTCCGGCGTGAGCGGTGGCACGTCCGCATCCTCGCCCGGCATCTCGTCGTTCTTCACCATCTGAAAAAGCTCCGACTCCGTCGGGTCGCCGCTGACGATGTATTTCGGATTGTCCGCCACGCGTTTCAGATCGAGCACGTAGCCGAATTTTCCCTTCGGCTTCGGCAGGTGCGCCCCATGGCAGTCCGCACACTTTGCCTCGAAAATTTTGAAGACCTCGCCAGCCACCCGGAGCTTTTCTTCCTTGCCGGCTCCTTTCGCCGGGGCGGCGAATGAACGCGCACCAGCCAATGTGAAAACTGCGGCGAGCAGCAGGAGGAAAGCGCGCATCATTTGGCTGATTGTTTCAACTCGTTCATCGCGCTCGTTCTTAGCAGGAACCGGTGAGTCTTTGCCAGCAAACGCTCAGACGAATTCCTCAGATGCTCTCGCCGAGAAACGTGTGGATGCCGCACTCCGCCTTGTCGAAGCCCGTCCAGCGGCCCGCGCGCTCATTCTCACCGCCGGCAGTCGGATTCGTGCACGGCCAGCAGCCGATGCTGCGATAGCCGCGATCCTGCAGCGCATTGTATGGGATGCCGTTCGCCTGGATGTAGTCCCACACCGCCTCGCGCTTCCACGGCGCCATCGGGTTTGCCTTCAGGATGTAAAGGTCGCGCAGTACGTCGAAGTGATACAGCTCCAGAATCTGCGCACCTTCGCGC
>JBDSAR010000352.1:0-1945 GCA_039922035.1 Chthoniobacteraceae bacterium | reverse complement strand
GACGACACGGACGAGCACCGCGCCGCGAATCTCGCCGCGGGCGACAAATATCTGCGCATGATCGTGGCCGCCGCCGCGCCGCAGGAAGTCGTCGCGGAAGACCTCGGCATCGTGCCGGAATATGTGCGCCCGCACTTGCTCAGCCTCGATGTGCCGGGCTTCAAAATCTCGCAGTGGGAGACGGACGCGCGCGGCAACGTGATCCTCGGGCGCGACTACGACAACTGCTCGTTCACGACCTGCGCGACGCACGATCATGAGCCGATGAAGACGCACTGGGAGCACCGCCGCCACGCTGCAAACACGCCTGACGCGCCCGACCGCTGGCTCGGCAACAAGGAGCTGCGGCTGCTCGCGATTTTCGCCGGGCTGCCGGTGCAGGAGGATCACTGGCCGGCGTACGATGACACGATCCGCCGCACGCTCATCGAGGCACTGCTCGCGAGCAACGCGCGCTACGCGGCATTCATGCTCACGGATCTTTTCGCGCTGGAGGAGCGATTCAATGTCCCCGGCATCGAGAGTGGAAAAAACTGGTCCGCACGGATGCCGATGACCATCCGTGAAATGCGGGCGCGCAGTCCGTGGCAGGGCGAGTGCATGTGGCTGGCGGAGGCGATCCGCCGCACGGGGCGGAGCGGATCGTAGGGAAGGTTTGAAACCTCGCGGGCAGGACGGGCGCGGGTGCGTGGAGCGCCGCGCGTCCCGCCGGCCACGAGACTCCACGCGCAGCGTCACTTCTCCTCGCCTGCGTTCGGTTTCACACAGGCTCCGAAGAAAAGATCGGGCCTGCGGCGCATGTTGGGGCCGCCGGGACGGACGGCGCTCCCTGCGCTGCGCGCTCCGTTGGTCGCTGGACTCCGCGGCACGGTGAGGCTTACTTTCGGGCACATGAATACCGCCGCACTCGCTGAATCCGTGGCCGAAAAGGTGCTCGCGGGCGAACGCATCACGCGCGAGGACGCGCTGGAGCTTTACTGTCTTCCGCTGAGTGAACTTGGCGAACTCGCGCACATTCGCCGCAACATGATCGCGAAGGACGGGCGCGAGCGCATCGTGACCTATATCGTGGACCGGAACATCAACTACACGAATGTCTGCAACGTGTACTGCAAGTTCTGCGCGTTCTACCGCACGGAAAAGGACAGCGACCACTACGTGCTTTCGCTCGAACAACTCGACCGGAAACTCGACGAACTGACGGCCATCGGCGGTGTGCAGATTTTGCTGCAGGGGGGGCATCATCCGAAACTCGGGATCGATCACTACCTCACGATGCTCGCGCACATCCGCGCGAAGTATCCGCACATCAACATCCACGGATTTTCACCGCCGGAGTTCCAGCACTTCTCGCAGGTTTTCAAGATGCCGCTGCGCGAGGTGCTTGTGAAATTCAAGGAGGCGGGGCTCGGCAGCATCCCCGGCGGCGGCGGGGAGATCCTGGTGGACTCGGTGCGCGAGCGGATCGCGCCTTTGAAATGCAAATCAGACGCGTGGCTCGAAGTAATGCGCGTGGCGCACGGGCTCGGGTTGAATTCGAGCTGCACGATGATGTTTGGCCACGTCGAGACGGTGGGGGATCGCATCGAGCATCTGCAGCGGCTGCGCGACACGCAGGACGAGACGGGCGGCTTCACGGCGTTCATCTGCTGGACGTTCCAGCCCGAGCACACCAAGCTGCGCGCGGAGCCGGTCGGCAGCAGTGAGTATCTGCGGATGCAGGCGCTGAGCCGCATCTTCCTCGACAACATCCCGAACGTGCAAAGCTCGTGGGTGACGCAGGGCCCGCGCATCGGGCAGATCGCGCTGCGCTACGGCGCGAATGATTTCGGCAGCGTGATGATGGAGGAAAATGTGGTGTCGAGCGCGGGCACGTCGTTCCGGCTCAACACGGCGCAGATCGAGCGGCTCATCGGCGACGCGGGATACGAGGCGCGGCGGCGGG
>JBDSAR010000351.1:0-2604 GCA_039922035.1 Chthoniobacteraceae bacterium | reverse complement strand
TACATTTTCAAAATGTGCGCGGGCTCGGTGGAAATGTCGGCGACCTCCGGGACTGAGAGCTGCATGCGCGCGGCGAGTTCGTAGCTGGAGATGCGCGCGGCGAGTTCGGAATCGCCGGGGAAACGATCGAGGTGATGCCTGTTCAGCGTGGCGATGAAGTCACGCGTCGCACGATCGGTCGCCGGCGAAAACTCGGACGGTCGTGCGAGATTCCGCAGCGGATTTGTCGCGTTGAAGTCGGTGCCCTGGAACGCGGCGGGCAAGAATCCCGGACCCCAGAAATTCCCCGCAGACTGTGGCGCACCGCGCGGATCGGGGATGGCCACGTAGGCGGGCAGCGTGTCGTTTTCGCTGCCGAGCGCGTAGGTCGTCCACGCGCCCGCGCTGGGGAAGCCGTCGAGCGTGAAGCCCGTCGCCATGAAGTTTTCGCCGGGCCCATGGGTGTTCGTTTTCCCCGTGAGCGAATGGATGAAGCACATCTCATCGGCGAGCGCGCCGAGGTGCGGCACGAGGTCGGACACCATCTTGCCGCTCTGTCCGCGCGGACGGAATTCCCACGGGCTCTTCTGCAGATTCCCCTGCTGGCCTTGAAATGTGACGAGCCCTTCCGCACCGGGCATCGGCTGGTCGTGCCGTTTGATGAGTTCGGGCTTGAAGTCGAACGTGTCCACCTGGCTCACCGCGCCCGAGCAGAAAATCATGAGCACGCGTTTCGCCCGCGCCGGAAAGTGCGTGGGTCGCGGCGCGTTTGGATTCGCGGGATTGATGACCGGACGAATCGGCAAAGCCCCGAGCGCGCGCTCGCGTCCAAGCAGATGAGCGAGCGCGATCCCGCCGAGCCCGGTGGCGGTGTGGCCGAGAAAATTGCGGCGGCTGAGGAATGGATGCATGACGTGGCTTTAGAAGATGAAGAGAAACTCGCTCGTGTTGTAGAGCGCGCGCGCGAAGGACCGCAGGCCGTGCTCGCGGATCATCGCCTCCGAGTTGCGCTGCTCGTATGCATCCGGCGACCGCGAGTAGAAGAGCCGGAACGCGAGCGCCGCCTGCGCCGCGGGTGCTTCGCCAGCCTCGGATTGCAGACGTTGCGCGAGGATTTCCGACTGCTGGAGGATGAAACTGCTGTTGAAAAGATTGAGCGCCTGGAGCGGTGTGTTCGAGCGGCTGCGCTTCGCCATCACCGAGCCGCCATCCGGGCAGTCGAACGCGCCGAAGACGCCGTCCTGCGCGGCGCGGATGCGGAAGAGATACACCATGCGCCGGTATTCGGCGGGCGTGTATTTTTCCTTCGGGAAATAATGCATCACGTTCTCCGTCACGACATCCATGAGGTAGAAACCGGGGCCGCCCATTTTCAAATCGAGCGCGCCCGACACGGCGAGCATGCTGTCGCGGATCGCCTCCGCCTCCAGCCGGCGCGGCGTGTAGCGCCAGAGGTAGCGTCCATCGGCATCCACCTTCGCGGCATCCGCGCGCGGTGCGGACGACTGCTGAAAGGCCGCCGACATGAGGATGAGCCGCTGGATGTGCTTGATGGACCAGCCGCCTTTCACGAATTCATCTGCGAGCCAGTCGAGCAGTTCGGGATGCGTCGGGCGGCTGCCATTCGCGCCGAAGTCGCTCGGCGTATCCACGAGGCCGTTGCCAAATGTGTAGTGCCACAACCGGTTCACGAGCACGCGCGCGGTCAGCGGATTGCGCGGGCTGGCGATCCATTCCGCGAGCCGCACGCGGCGTTGCTGCTCAGGCTCATCCACCGCGAGGCCGAGCGTGCCGAGCACCGAGAGCGCATCCGGCGCGACGACCTCGCGCTTCTGCATCGGCTCCCCGCGATACAGCCGGTGCGTCCTTTCCGGCTTCGCCGAAAATGTGCCCACCCACGCTCCCTTGCCGTGCTTCGCGATGCGCGACTGCAAATCGGCGATGTCCGCCACGATCTTGCGCGCAGCGGTCGCGTCAGTCGCGGAGAGGTTCGCAAAATCCAGCTCGGCCCCCTTCTTTCCACCAGCAGGCTGACGATCATCCGAACTCGCAAGCGGCGTCCATTTTTCCCGCGCCGTCGCCGCCTCGATCCGGTATTTCACGGGCACGCGATCTTTGAGCCGTCCTTCGCGATCGCGACTCCACACGATGCGCTGGATGCGGACCTTCGCGGGGAAATCAATCTGCACCCAGCCCGCGCCCTTCGTGTCGGAGATCCAACTGTGGCTGTTGCCGGTCTGCCCCTCGTTGATGTGTTCGAGCTTGTGAATCTCATAACCCTTCAGCGTGCCCGACGCCGTGGCCTTCGCGCCATTCGTGGCGAGCGCGACGTTCTTTCCGTCCACATCGTAGATTTCCAATTCGTCAATGCACGGCTCCGCACCGCTCGTCGCGAGGATGGAAAATTTCACCGCCACGGCCTCCGTCGCCGGGAATGCTTCCTCGTTCAGTTGTGCGTTCACGGGCGGACGCAGCCCGGTTGCTTTCACCGTTGTCGGGGTCGCCGCCGCCTTTTTTCGGAAGGCTTGCAGTTGCGCGTTCTTCGTCGCCTCGTCCGCTTTCAACGCTGCGAGTTCCTTCTCCGCCGCCGCATCCGTCTTCTCCCGCAGCGGGCGCTCACCGTGA
>JBDSAR010000350.1:0-28036 GCA_039922035.1 Chthoniobacteraceae bacterium | reverse complement strand
GCCAGGACCTTCACGACGGCATCAGCCAGCACTTGCGGGGGATCGCGTATCTCAACCATGGATTACACGAACGGTTAATCGAGCACACCCGGCCCGAAGCGGCTGATTGCGCGCGCATCGCGCAGTTGCTCGAAGAAGCCATGAATCAGGCGCGTTCGCTGGCGCTGGGGTTGTTTCCGGTGGAACTCGAAGCGACCGGTCTTATGCACGCCTTGCGTGCGTTAGGTGTCACAGTCAAAAGTATCTACCAACGAGACTGTCGGTTCGTGTGCCTCAAGCCCGTGCTGATTTATGATAACCCGACAGCCACCCACTTGTTCCGTATCGCCCAGGAAGCCGTGAACAATGCCATCCGGCACGGAAACGCCACGCGGATAGTCATCTCCCTTTCCGTAAAAGACCAGGTGGTGGCGCTCCGCGTGCGAGACAACGGGCAAGGGTTTCCTGAGTCGCTACCCGAAGCGCGAGGCATGGGCTTGGAAATCATGAAGCACCGCGCCAACGTGATCGGTGGCCGTCTGAGTCACCGTCCGATTCCTCGCGGTGGCACGGTGCTCGCTTGCGTGTTACCTGTGCCGGCTGACTGTCGAAGGAGGCGGGCATCGTGAACTCACGGAAAACACGCCCGGCACGAGAAGATCAGCCGCGTGGCATCGCGCCAAAAGTAGCGCGTATCGTGGTGGTGGACGATCATCCCGTCATGCGAGAAGGACTGGCGCAGGTGATTGACAGGGCCGGCGACCTGACCGTCTGCGCGCAAGCCGCGAACATTCACCAAGCGCTTGAGTTGATCGAAAACACCCAGCCCGATCTTGCCATCGTGGACATCGCGCTTGGTGGCCAGAATGGCCTCGAACTCATCAAGGATCTCAAGGTTCGCCATCCGAAACTGCTCGTGCTGGTGCATTCGATGCACGATGAGCAGGTCTATGCGCAACGGTCTCTTCGGGCAGGCGCGCACGGTTACTTGATGAAACACGAGCCGACGCCCAAGCTCCTGTACGCGATTCGTGAGGTGTTGGCCGGCGATATCTATCTAAGCGAGACCATGAGCCGGCTGATTCTCCACCGGGCCGCCGGCCCTCACGCCAATCAAGACGTCTCCCCCGTGGAATGTCTGAGTGACCGCGAACTGGAGGTTTTCGAGGGACTCGGCCGGGGACGGAAAACCAAGGAAATCGCCGCAGACTTACATTTGAGCGTCAAAACCGTGCAAACCTATTGCGAGCACCTCAAGACGAAATTGCAATTGAAGGATGCGACGAGCCTCGTCCGTT
Organism: Chthoniobacteraceae bacterium; assembly: GCA_039922035.1. Classification (GTDB taxonomy): domain Bacteria; phylum Verrucomicrobiota; class Verrucomicrobiia; order Chthoniobacterales; family Chthoniobacteraceae; genus SXWH01. The sequence continues at coordinate 26,759 of JBDSAR010000350.1, read as the reverse complement.
TCGCCGTGCAGTGGGTCGAAGCTCAGGCATAACCAAGCGTCGCGCACAACCGACCTCGGCCAGCGTGCGAGCTTTGGCCGGGTAAGACATTATCCGATGCCTCATCCGGCGCTCTCGCTATCCAAACTCAGACCCGTGCCCGATTCCGTGGAAATGCTGCATGCGCAAACATACGCCCATGCCAGCAAATTACGTAACTTCGGCGGTCGGCGAATTCGACCGGAAATCCAATCCTGAGTGCAGCGCGTCGCCGGTTTTCGACGAGCACGACGGCGACGGTCGTGCCAGGGATCTTTCCGCGCACTTGGTGCGCGAAATCGGCGAACCGTTTCGTGATCGGGCGCGTGCGTGCGCTGCAAACTCCCGCACTCCGACGCTCATCAGCGAGATGCCGGCGCGGAAAGATGCCCTCGTGGGATTCTTCGCTCATTCAAAGAAATCACTCAGGATTCTGGGGCTCCTCGCTGCGAGGCGGAAACCGCTGGGCTACAAGGCACTGGCGGATGAATTCCACACTCACGAGGAGTATCGCTGCCACGCCGACAATTTGCCTGACGGTGCCATCCGCGCATTTCTCAGCATCATGCAGGCGGCGGGCCTCGTGCGAATGACGCGGCGTGGATTCTCAATCACCGAAGTTGGCCGGGAACTTTACCACCGCATGAACCGTGAGGTGCGCCCGCCTATCTCGGAAGTTCGTGACGGTCACTCTCACCGAACCAATGGCCACCGTGCTATCCCAACACTTTCGATTCCAATTCGACCGGTGCTTTGGGAGCTTCGCGGTGGAGCGCGCACGATTGCCTTCAAACATAAACGGGCACTTGTATGAAAAAGCGGAACATCGTAATCTCGGAGCAGGACTACGCCAGACTCAGCGATCTGATTGCCTTTGGGGCTTTTTCCCCACAGGAACGCGGCGAACTGGACACATTCGAATGTGAACTGGCACACGCTGCAATCGTCGCGCCAAACGACGTTCCGGTCGATGTGATCGCGATCAACACCCGCGTCATATTGCTCGATTGCGACACCGACCACCACATTAAGCTCGTCGTCGTCTTTCCGGACGAAGCCAACATCGCCGAAGGCAAAATTTCCGTCCTCTCGCCATTGGGCAGTGGCATCCTCGGCTACCGCGTCGGAGACGCGTTCGAGTGGCCAGCGCTGAACGCCATGTGGCGGCTCAAAGTCTCGCATGTCCAATTCCGACCGGACGCCGCTCTCGCCGAAGTGAATCGCCCTCGCAAATACATTGACATTGAAGCTGCTGCCGGGACCGCATTGCTTCCGAGAACGCCACTGGCGTCCACGTCACGAGATCGGTTGGCGTCGGCGCGCAACCTTTCCCTCTGTCTATCGAACGAGATGGAGTTTGATGAAGTTTGATCCGCGGGGCTGGCCCGCGGGGACGCCGCCGATCACAAGGATCTTGTCGTCGGAAGCGACGAGTTTCCGATCGCGCAGCGCCGATTCCGCCTGAGCCACCAATCCTTCGAAGGTTTCGGGTGTCCCCTCCACGAGCAGCGGCCTGATGCCCCAAAAAAGATTCAGCAAATGATAGACTCTCGCGTCCGTGGTGATGGCGAAAAGCGGGGCCTTCGATCGTTCCGAGGCGACGAGTCGCGCGGTGTATCCGCTGGTCGTACGCACGACCAGCGCACGCAGTGCGACCACCTTTGCCACAGCCGTCGCGGCTTCGCTCAAGGCATGCGCATCCGTGGGATCGCTGGCCGGGTAAGTTTTGAATTCGATCGCCGCCTCCACTTCGGTGGCGATGCGCGCCATCATCTCGACGGCGCGCACCGGGAAGGCTCCGATGGCGGACTCGCCGGAGAGCATCACCGCATCGGTCCCGTCGATGATCGCATTGGCAACATCGCTGGCCTCGGCCCGGGTCGGACGCGAATCGTGGATCATGCTTTCGAGCATCTGCGTCGCGGTGATCACCGGCAGTCCCGTCCGATTGCACCTTTCGATGATGTGCTTTTGCAACATCGGAACTTTTTCGGGACTGACCTCCACGCCGAGGTCGCCGCGAGCGACCATCACGCCGCTGACTTCTTGCAGAATCTCCTCGAGATTCTCAACTGCTTGCGGCTTCTCGATTTTCGCGATGACCGGCTTGGAAACGCCTTTCGCCGCCAGCAAGTCCTTCAGCGTCCGCACATCCGCCGCGGTGCGGACGAAGCTCAGCGAAACCCAATCAACCTCATGCTTGATGCCGAACTCCAGATCGAGCCGATCCTTCTCGGTCAGCGACGGCAGATGCAGGTTCAGATTCGGGAAATTGACGCCTTTGCGGCTCTTGAGCATGCCCCCTTCGATGACCCGGCAACGCAGTTCCCGGCCGGCGACTTCCACGATTTCCAGCTCGAACAATCCATCGGCGAGAAGAACCTGAACACCCGCCCGCGCGTCGTCCGCAACTTCTGCGTAGTCGAGTGGGATCGCGTCCGCCTGACCGGTGAAATCCGCCTCGGGCATCATGGTGATGAGCGAACCGGGCGTGAGCGTCATCTCGCCGCCGGGCAATGTTCCGACGCGGATTTTCGGCCCTTGCAAGTCCTGGAGAATCGTCACGGGCGTATCGAGTTCTTTGGAGATCGCCCGCACGTTGGCGATGTTGCGCGCGTGCTCCTCGTGATCGCCGTGGGAGAAGTTCAGCCGCGCGACATCCATCCCCGCCTGGATGAGTCTGCGAATGACTTCCGGCGAGCTGCTCGCCGGGCCAAGAGTCACGACAATCTTGGTGCGGCGCATGATTGGTTTGGTGTCGCTCATCGGCCTCTTGTTAACCCGGCGCGAGTTCCCAGCCAAAGAGAAACGACAGCGACCTGCTTTGAGCCATCGTCCGGCGCTTTCCGCACACCGAGATGGGCTTGCCAGCAGATTCATTCCTCACGCGCCGGAGCGGGATCTGCGGACTGGCTTCATTGTGGCAGTTACTCCTTCACCGAAATTCATGGCGGACGCGGATTCACACGCGCAGCATGCTCCAAACAAACGATTCTTCAGTGACGATGAATACAAATTCATTGAAGAAGGTCGTCCTGACCGAGAGTTCAGCCGGCATCGGTGCGATAACCGATGACATGGTGCGAGCGGTGGAGGTGTGGCGTAACGTGAGAGATCCAAACTGAAACACCCAATGCAGACTGGCTAAACCAACCACACCGATGCCAAACAAAACCAGAAATCTTGTATATGAATTCACCTAAATCCGATGCCCCTGCAAGGAAACAAAGGCGAAGGCCGCCTCCCCCGCCGGGCGTGCTAACGATTGGCCATTCCACGCGCACAATTGAGGATTTCATCCTTCTGCTTCAGGCACACGCCGTTACCCTGGTGGCGGACGTGCGCACGGTCCCGCGTTCGAGGCACAACCCCCAGTTCAATCGCGAGCTCTTGCCGGTTTCGTTGAAGGCTGCGAGTATTGGCTACCTGCACATGGCAGGGCTCGGCGGTCTTCGGCACGCGACGCCCGATTCCATTAACACGGCTTGGCGCAACGCCTCCTTTCGCGGCTACGCAGATTATATGCAAACAGCGGAGTTCCAGCGGGCGATCGAAGAGCTGATCCAGTTGGCAAAGAAAGACCGGATCGCCTTGATGTGCGCCGAGGCAGTCCCCTGGCGCTGCCATCGATCCATGATTGCCGATGCGTTGGTGACTCGGGGAATCATGGTGGAAGACATCATGGACATCAATCACCATCATTTTCACTCTCTCACCTCTTTTGCGAAAACAATAGGCACGCTAGTCACTTATCCACCTGAAGCTCCTCAAGGTGGCAAACTCTGTTTGAAGAAAGCCAATACAAGGAAGGCCATCGTCCGATCTTCAACAGTCCCATCGTAGCACTCTATTAGCGATAGAAACGAAACCAGCCATGCGCCGGAATGTATTTTTCCTGGAACCCGTACCGCCATTTCGTCTGGATTTGACGGTCTGGACCTTACGTCGCCGACCCGACAACGTGGTGGATCGCTGGGATGGCCACACCTACCGCCGTGTGCTGCCTTTGCTGGGTGGCCCGGTGGAAATCTCAGTCACTCAGGTGGAGCCACCCGAAATGCCGCGGCTCCGGGTATCAGTAGACGGGCAACCGCTCCACTCCGGCTTAAAAGCCGCCGTGACGTCAGCTCTGGAACGACTGCTTGGGGTGCGGATAGATTTGGCGGGGTTTTACCGGTTGGCAGCACGTGAAAAACAACTGGGACATTTGGCCCGGCGCTTTCAGGGCATGAAGCCACCGAGGTATGCGACGGTCTTCGAAAGCGCAATCGTAGGTGTGGCGAGCCAACAGGTATCACGAACGGTAAGTATTCTCGTTCTGAACCGCTTGACTGCCGGCTACGGCACTGAGTTCCACGCCCACGGCACGACGGCTCATGCTTTTCCACGTCCGGAGGATCTGGCGCGGTTGGTTCCCGCCGAACTGCGGCCACTCGGATTCAGCCGGCAGAAAGAGCGCGCGATTTGTGAACTCGCTCAATCGGTCGCAGGAGAATCGGTGGACTTGGAAGGACTGGCGGCGTTGTCTGATGAAGCGGCCATCGAACACCTTTGCAGCTTGCGAGGCGTGGGGCGCTGGACGGCAGAGTATGTCTTGTTGCGCGGCTTGGGACGAACACAAATCTTTCCGGGCGACGACGTCGGCGCCCGCAACAATCTAAAGCGTTGGTTGCGTCTTGAGAGGCCGCTCGATTACGAGGCCGTTCACCGCACCCTTGAACGCTGGCACCCGTATGCCGGATTGATTTATTTTCACATGCTGCTGGACCGGCTTGCAGAAGCCGGATTCCTACAGTCAGGAGCGCCGCAGCCGCGGACGGGCAATGCCAACCACACCTATAAAAGCAAAGTATAACCAGGAATCAAACCGATGAAACACGGATTCAAAGTTGGAGATCATGTTGAGTGGAACTCGGAAGCCGGCCGGGTCCGGGGGACGATCAAGAAAAGGGTTACCTCCGCCATCAAGTTCAAAACCTACACGGTCCGAGCCTCGAAGGAAGAGCCGCAGTATTTGATCAAGAGCGACAAGACTGACCACATGGCCATGCACAAAGGTGCCGCACTCAAAAAGATCAGCAAGAAATGAAAGCCACACGGTTATTGAGAAAACGTTGCAGGTAAATTTCTCCATCCTTCCCTTTGCCAATTCCGATGATCCCGTTTGATGATGCTCACCGTGCTGTGCATTACCCGCCGGACCGGCGCTTCCGGGTGTGGATTCGTCCTTCGCTGCTGGCGATTTGCGCCGGGCTTGTCCTTTGCCTGCTGATCCCCGCCTGGGTGCAGGCGGCGGTATTTGGCCTGCCTTATATTCCGCAGTTGCCAGCATCGATCGAGAATGTGGTCAGCGGACCGCGCGGATTTCCCGGCTGGCTCCGCTGGGCGCACTTCTTCAATATGGCGTTTCTCTTCATGTTGATGCGGAGCGGGCTGTCGATCTTGATGGATCATCCTCGACTGTATCTGAACGACCATTGCACGCCGGGCACCGAATGGTTGCGGTTCACGCCACTCAAGATGCCGAAGGACAAGACTTGGACGGCGAAACAGGACGCCCGCTACATCTCGCCCGTGGTGGCGACGCCGGGCTACCGGCACACCGTCGGCGTGGCGCGCGCGTGGCACTTCATTATGGTTTATGGCTTTGTGCTGACCGGACTCTTCTACGTATGCGCTCTATTTACGAACGACCAGTGGCAGCGCCTCGTGCCGACTTCCACAGACATCTTTGTGCAGGCTTGGAACAACTTCGTGCATTACGCGAACTTCCATTTTCCTCCGGAGCCGAATGGCTTCTATGTATACAATGCGCTCCAGCAGCTTGCGTATTTCGCGACGGTGTTTGTGATGGCGCCATTGTCCATGATGACAGGGATGGCGATGTCACCCGCGCTGGTGAACCGATGGCCGCGTTATGCGAAGCTCTTTGGCGGGCGGCAGTGCGCGCGCTCGATCCACTTTCTGCTGCTGGTCGGCTTCGCCGGTTTCGTCGCGGTGCATGTGACGCTGGTTGCGATGACTGGCTTGCGCCGGAACATGAATCACATCGTGCTGGGAGTGGATGACCTGCGATGGACCGGATTGGTGCTGGGACTCATCGGGATCGCCATCGTCGTTATCTCATGGATCGCCGCGCATTATGTTTCGTGGTATTTCCCGCGCGCCCTGCAACGCGCGCAACGGGCCGTCACGCAACCGCTCGGGTTAGTCACGCTGGACCGGTTGGTCCCGCAGCAGACCTATACGCGCGAGGAAATCTCTCCGCATTTCTGGCCGAATGGCCGGATGCCAGAGCGAGAACACTGGAAGCAAATGGAGGCAGACGGCTTCCGGGATTACCGCTTGAAGGTCGGCGGCCTCGTGGAGAATCCAGTGGAGCTTTCGCTGGACGAGATGCGGGCGATGGAAGCGGAGGAGTCGATCACGATGCATCACTGCATCCAGGGCTGGTCGGGGATTGCGGAGTGGCGCGGCCTTTCGCTGCGCAAGCTCATCGCACACGTCAGGCCGAAGCCAGGAGCGCGCGTGCTCGCCTTCTACTCCTACGGCGAGTCGCTGTATGGCGGCCTCTACTACGACACGCAGAGCATCTCCGACGCGATGAAACCGCAAGCCATGCTGGCCTTCGACATGAATGGGGCGCCTTTGACCGCCATCTATGGCGCGCCGCTCCGGCTGCGCGTGGAGAACCAGCTTGGCTACAAGATGGTGAAGTGGATCGAGCGAATTGAGTTTGTCGAATCGGTCGAAATGCTGGGCAAGGGCGAGGGCGGGTCGAACGAGGACGACGAATACTTCGATCTCCTGCCGAATATCTGAGACACAGGTATTGGAAGGGTTGAAAGCAATTCGCCTAACTGCTTGAACGAAGTTTCTTTCGCCTTCCCCGCGCGCACCACCGCGGCGGTTTCGCCGCCGCCGCATCCGCGCGCGATTCCTGCACGAAGCGCTGCGTCACGCCGAGGAGCACCATCAACGCCATCACCGTGCCGGCGCGTGCATCGCCGGTCGCGAAGCAAACCCCCGCCAGCACGACCAGCAAAATGACCAGCGGGTTGCGCGTCCCCGTGAGCAACCGCCAATTTTGATCTGCGTCATGGCCCCGTCGCTGGGTTCATGCAAGATTGACTGCATGAAAGAGCAACCGCTGATCGAAGCGGGCACGCAGGAAATCCTCTCATTGGCCGGAGAAACCAAATTCGCTGACAACGGCATCGTCAGTCGCACCGTCTTCCGTTCGCCGAATTGCCGCGTGGTGCTGTTCGGCTTTGCCGAGGGTCAGGAATTGAGCGAGCACACTTCCACACAGCACGCGCTCGTCCAGATTCTGTCCGGCGAATGTAAATTCACCCTCGACGGCCAGCCGCATTTGCTCAAGGCGGGCGATCTGCTCTACATGCCGCCGAACCTGCCACACGCCGCCAGCGCGACGAAGCCGTTTTCCATGCTGCTCACTTTGACGCCGGCGTAACGGTGAGCGCCAGACCTCGTCACTCCCCCGAGGCCATCTATGAGATCAAGGGCGGTAGGGCCTACTATGGGTTCAAGGCGCACATCGCCGCCGACGAGGAATACACGCTCATCCGCGCCGCGGAGCTGACCACGGCGAGCGCGCACGACACCCGCAAATTTCAGGACGTGTGCCCCGCGGACAACGAGGGGGCCGTCGCCGACAAAGCCTATGCGAGCACCGCGCACGAGGCATGAGTGCGCGAGGCGCGGCATCCTCAGCGGCATCATCCAGCCCGCGCGGCGCAACCACACGCTGAGCGCCGCCCAGGCGGAGGCCAACGGCTGGCTGGCTGCGATGCGCGCCGGCATCGAGAAAATCTTCGGCCATTGGAAGCGGATGCTCGGCTGGCGGCGGCTGCGCTACACGGGCTTGGCCAAAGGCGGGGATCTTTCCGAAGATTGGATCGCGTCCTGCGCTTGCGGAAGGGGTGAATTGTTGAGAAGACGCGTGGTGTGAAGTTCCAATCCGCCTTTGCTGCGCAGCCGAAGTGGCTGATCATCGCTGAGATGATGTGCTTCACGGTGGCGTTCGGAGTTGCGGGTTATCTCACCACCTACGATGTGAGCACTTTCAGTTTCTATGGCATTCCCATTTTCGTGGCTGCGTGGAATGCGGGCCGTCGCGCGGGCTTCGGAATCGCGGTTTTCTGCGGCGTCGTGTGGTATTTTGCAAACCTTCACACCCATCCCTACTCGACCTACAACGCCTACCTCTGGGCCGGGGCGAACCGGGGATTTTATTTCGGGTTCGTCGCGGTGGGCGGCGCGGCGATGCGACGGCTCCACGATGAAAGCCGGGCGCGCATCGAGGCGATCACGCGCGCGCGGAACTTGGAGAAGGAAATCGTGCGGGCCGGGGAGCGGGAGCAGATTCGGATCGGGCAGGAGCTGCACGACGGCGTCTGCCAGAACCTCGCGGCGATTGATTGCGCGACCGCGTGCCTGCGCGAGGAGCTGCAGGCCGGCGGAAGCCCGCAAGCGGCGATGGCGGGGAAAATCCAGGAATACCTGAAGGAAACGATCGTCGAGGCCCGGAACCTTGCGCGGGGGATTTTTCCCGTGCAAGTGGAGAGCGATGGACTCGTCTCTGCGCTGGGCGATGTGGCAACGAAGGCGAATTTCGTCCGCGAAGGCTCCGTGCAATTCAATGCCTCCGAGGACATCCGGGTCGGGGATTCGCAGATCGCGCTGCACCTTTTCCGCATCGCTCAGGAGGCGATGAGCAATGCCGCGCGCCACGCAAAATCCAGTCACATCGCGCTGAGCCTCACGAAGGAGGGTGCAGAGCTGACGCTGACGATTTCCGACGATGGGAAGGGTTTCCCGGTGGATGCGAATGTGTCCGAAGGGATCGGCCTGCGCACGATGCGTTATCGCGCGCAGTTGATTGGCGCGCGCCTTGCCATCCGCAGCGAAGTGGCGCGCGGCACCGTCGTGGAATGTGTGCTGCGACTTCCCGTCGCTGCCCCCGCACCCACGCTCGCATCTCATCTGCCGTGAACGAGCAAACCAAGCCGGAAAAAGTCCGCGCGGTGCTGGTGGAGGATCACCTGATGTTCCGCGAGTGGCTCGGATACATGCTTTCCAAGGGAGGCGCGGTCAGCGTCTGCGGGGAGGCGGACAACATCGCAGACGGCATCGCGCTCATCCGGAAAACCAAGCCGGACATCGCAATCGTCGATCTGACGCTCCGGGGATCGAGCGGGCTGGAACTCGTGAAGGAACTCAAGGCGCAGGGGCTCGACGTCCCCGTCTTGGTGCTCTCGATGCATGACGAGGAATTGTATGCCGAGCGCGTGCTGCGCGCCGGCGCCCGGGGATACATCTCCAAGCACGAGGCGTCGTCCACGCTGGTGGAGGCGGTGCAAAAAATCCTCGATGGCGAGGTGTATCTGCCCGCCAAGATCACGGCGCAAATTTTGAAAAGGCTCTCCGGCGGCGGATCTGCCAGACCCGCCGGCCTCACGCTGCTGGCGGATCGGGAACTCGAAGTCTTCCAACTGATCGGCAAGGGCTATAACTCGCGCAGGATCGCGGAGCAGCTCCACCTCGGCGAGAGCACGGTGGAAACCTACCGCGCGCGCATCAAGGACAAGCTCGGCATCCGGAACGCCGGGGAATTGTATCAGCACGCCGCGCTGTGGATCAGCAAAGTGAAGTAGCGTCAGGCGCGGATGCCGTGTGGCGGAAACCGCTACACGACGAGTCAGTTGTGAGGGGCGACCGTCGCGGATTGAATCTGCGCCTTCACGATCTTCACACCCCGAATTCACCTATGAACATCCGCCCTGTATGCTCTGCCGTCCTCGGCATAGCCCTGCTCCTCTGCGTTCCGGCGTGCGCCACGACGAAGAACCCGCACTTTTTCCCCCGGTTGCATCCGCTGTTCGCGGGGCTGGATGAGAGCAAGATGCGCCCCGCTGCCAAAGCAGCGCTGGCGGAGGCAAAGGTGGATTTCCTGCGCGTGCGCCACGGTCAGAAACCTCAATACGCGCACTATGCCGGGAGCGTCCCCTACACCGGCTCGAAGATTTACGAGGGCAGAGGCTACCGCCTCACGATGGTCCATGAGGAAACCATCAATGCCCATTCCGACGGTCCCTCTATCGTTGTGGACCGGAGCATCACAGGTGGAGAGTCATACAGCTACGATGAGATTGATACGATAACGGATTGAACAGAGCGGAAGGACCGTGCGCCCTAATGAATCCCATCACTGCACCGCCAAAGCTCCGCATCGGCAAACTGTCGTTGGAATGGATCGTTCTGGTTTGGGCAGTTGCCGCCGCTGTTTGCGCGGAAGCCGAGGATTCCAAGAGGGCGGAGAACATTCCTGTGGTCGCGGCGGTCAGAGTGGTGCGCGGGGAGATTCATCGCGAGGTGTCCTTCGATGCGGAGTTGCGGCCGTATCAGGAAGTGGAACTGCACGCGCGGGTGACGGGCTATCTCGACTCGATGAAGGTGGAGGCGGGCGATTCGGTGAAGGAAGGCCAGGTGCTCGCGGTGCTGGATGCGCCGGAAGCGAAGATCGAGGTCGAGCACGCACTTGCCAGCGAACGGCGCAGCAAGGCGGAGATCGATCGCGCCGAGGCCGCGTATGAGGAAGTGCATTCGGCTTACGAACGCCTCATCAGAACCAGCGAGGCGCAGCCGCGGCTCATCGCGCAGCAGGATCTCGATGCGGCGAAGGCCCGCAACCGTTCCGGCGCGGCGGCGCTGGAGGCGGCGCGGGAGCAGGCAAATGTCGCGAGCGCGGAGGTGAAAAAACTTCGCGCCATGCTCGAATACACGAACATCACCGCGCCATTCGCCGGCGTGATCACGAAGCGCTACCGCGATCCCGGCGCGCTCATCCAGGCGGGCACGAGTTCGGGTGCGCTGCCGCTGCTCCGGCTCTCGCAGAATGAAAAACTGCGCGTGGTTTTTCCCGTTTCCATTTCCTACGTCTCGGGGATCAAGGTGGGTGATCCGGTGGAGATTCGCATCGGCGCGCTGAATCGCACGATCTCCGGCAAGGTCGCGCGCTTCAATCGCAAGGTCGAAACCGCCACGCGCACGATGGACGCGGAGGTGGAAATCCCGAACGCGGACCTCACGCTGATCCCCGGCATTTACGCCACGGCGATTTTGACGACCGACCGCCATGAAAACACCCTCGTCGCGCCCGTCGAGGCGGTGGCGCGGGAGAAAGGCGGCGCGTCCGTCCTCGTCATCAATCAGGCGCGCAAGCTCGAAGAGCGGCAGGTGACGGTCGGATTGGAAACTCCGACGAAGCTGGAAATCCTGAGCGGCGTGAAGGAGGGCGAATTCGTGATGATCGGCAGCCGCACGCAGGTCGCGCCGGGTCAGACGGTGGAGGCGAAGCTGCAAGAACCCGCGGCACCCGCGAAGACCGTGAAGGCCAACTGATCCGAGCCTTCGCATGACGCCGCTCACCGACATTCAGTTTGCCGAACTTCAGAAGCTCGATACCTGCACCGTCGCGAACGCCATCGAGACGTTCAACGTGCGGCTCCGGAACGAAGGCTTCGCTGATCGCACCATTCGCTGCGTGAGCGCGTACGCTACTCCGCTCGTCGGCTACGCGGTCACGGTGCGCATCCGTTGCTCGAATCCGCCGATGCGCGGCCACGGTTATCCGGATCGTACGGACTGGTGGAATGCGCTTTTGAAAACACCTTCGCCGCGCGTCGTGGTCATTCAGGACATGGACGAGCGACCCGGCAACGGCTCCTTCCTCGGCGAAGTTCACGCGGGCATTCTTCAGGCGCTCGGCTGCGCGGGTGCGATCACGAATGGCACCATCCGTGATTTGCCGGCCATTGAGAAGACGGGCTTCCATCTGTTCTCCTCGGGGCTCGCTGTCTCGCACGCCTACGCGCACATCATTGACTTCGATCACCCGGTGGAAATCGGCGGCCTCGCGGTGAAGCCCGGCGACCTGCTGCACGCCGATGTTCACGGTGTGCTCTCCGTGCCGCACGAAATCGCCGCCGACATTCCCGCGGCTGCGGCCCGCCTCATCGAGCGCGAACGAAAGGTGCTCGACCTGTGCCAAGCGAAGGATTTTTTCCCGGACAAACTGCGCGACGCAGTGAAGGGCGTTTTCGATTAGGCAATGTCCCGCTTCTCGATCCGCTATCCCTATCTCATCGTCGTCATCTGCCTGATGACCGTCGTGGTGGGCATCACGAGCCTCGTGCGGATGCCGGTGGATTTGTTTCCGGAAATCAAAATCCCCGTCGTCGTCGTCGCGACATTTTACACCGGGATGCCGCCGGAGCAGATCGAGCAGGATCTCACCGCGCGGCTCGAACGCTTCCTCACGCTCGCGCCAGGCATTGACCACATGGAGTCGCGTTCGCTGCCGAGCGCGAGCCTCATCAAGATCTACTTCCAGCCCGGCGTGAATCCTGACACCGCCGTGAGCACCATCGGCAATCTCGCGATGGCCGAGTTGCGGCGATTGCCGCCCGGCACGCTGCCGCCGGTCGTGCTGAAGTTCGATGCGTCGAGCCAGCCCGTGTGCCTCATCACGCTGAAAGGCGAGGGCATGAACGAGGCGCAACTCCGCGACATCGGCCACTACAAGGTGCGCACGCAGATGGCTGTCGTGCCGGGTGCAGCACTCCCGCAGCCATTCGGCGGACGCTATCGGCAGATCATGGTCTATGTGGACCCCCTGAAATTGGAGGCACACCAGCTCAGCCTCATGGATGTCGTGCGCTCGGTGAACGACGCGAACCTCATCCTCCCCGCGGGCGACGTGCGCATCGGCCCATTCGACTACAACATTTACGCGAACAGCCAGGTCGAGCAGGTGGACGACATCAACCGCATTCCGCTCAAGACCATCGGCCAGTCCTCGGTGCTCGTCGGCGACATCGGCGCAGCGAAGGACTCCTCGCAAATCCAATACAACATGGTGCGCGTGGACGGCCAGCGCTCCGCTTACCTGCCGGTGCTCAAGCAGGGCGGCGACGCGAATACCATCGCCGTGGTGGACGGCATCCGCGCGACGCTCAAGAAGCTCGTGGACGTGCCGAAGGAACTGAAGACGCAGGTCGTCTTCGATCAGTCGCTCTTCGTGAAAAACGCCATCAGGAACCTCGTTCACGAGGGCGGCCTCGGCCTGATCCTCACGGGCCTGATGATTCTGCTTTTCCTCGGCAGCCTGCGCGCGACGGGCGCGGTGTTCCTCTCCATCCCTCTCTCCGCGCTCGCGACATTCATCGCGCTGGCATTCGGCGGCGGCACGATCAACACGATGATCCTCGGCGGACTCGCGCTCGCGTTTTCGCGGCTAATTGATAACTCCGTCGTCGTGCTGGAAAACATTTTCCGCCACCTCGAACTCGGCGAGACACCCGAGGTCGCCGCGGAAAAAGGCGGACGCGAAGTCGCGCTCCCCGTCCTCGCGGCGACGCTCACGACGGCGGTCGTGTTCTTCCCGGTGCTGTTTCTTTACGGCGCGAGCCGCTACCTCTTCACCGCGCTGGCGCTGGCCGTGGTGCTCTCGCTTTTTGCGTCCTATTTTGTCGCGCTCACCGTCGTGCCGCTGTTCTGCGCAAAGCTCATCAAGCGCCCGCAGGGGCACGGCGAAGGACACGGCGGACAGAAAGGTTTTAACGGCTGGTTCAACCGCAAGTTCAACGGGATGCTCGACCGCTACGAGGGCACGCTGAAACGCTCGCTGCTCCGGCCCGTCGCAACGGTGCTCGGGCTCTCCGGCATCTTCATCCTGAGCCTCGCGGTATATCCATTCGTCGGCGTCGCGTATTTTCCGCGCACCGATCCCGGCCAGTTCTACATCAACGTGAAGGCGCCCTCGGGCACGCGGCTGGAGGTGAACGAGAAGTTCGTCGAGCAGGTGGAGAAAATCTGCCGCGAGGAAGTGAAGGCGGAAGACCTCGATCTCATCGTGTCGAACATCGGCATCACGCCGGACTTCTCCGCCATTTTCAACAGCAACACCGCGCAGCACACCGCCATCGTGCAGGTGAGCCTCAAGGAAAAACACCGCATCGGCAGCTACGAATACATGGCGCGCGTGCGGCAGCGCATTGCGAAGGAACTGCCGCACTTGACCGCATTTTTCCAATCGGGCGGCCTCGTGGATGCCGTGCTGAATCTCGGACAGCCCGCGCCGATTGACATTCAGATCAGCGGCTCGAACCTCGAAGCCACGCACCGCACCGCATCGGAAATCGCGCGCAAGGTCCGCACGCTGCCCGGCGTGAGCGACGTGCTCATTCCGCAGGACATGGACTACCCGGCCATCCGTCTCGAACTGAACCGCAAGCACATCGCCGAACTCGGCCTCACCGCGAAGGAGGTCGTGCAGAACATCATCACCGCGCTGCTGAGCAACGGCCTCATCGCGCCGACATTTTGGGCCGACCCGAAGAGCGGGAACGACTATTACCTCACCGTGCAATACCCGGAGGATTACGTGAAGAACTTCGACATGCTCCGGGCGATTCCGATTCACGCCCCGGCCACGAACAAGTCCGTGCGCCTCGATGCCGTCGCCACGATTCACCATCTGCGTGGCCCGACGGAAGTCAGCCGCTACCAGTTGCGCCGCGTCATCCACACATTCGTCGCGCCCGCGAAAGAGGATGTGGGCGGCGTGATGAAAGGCATCAACAAAATCATCGCCGAGACGAAGGTGCCCGAGGGGGCGGCGATTGATGTGCGCGGCAGCGTCGAGAGTATGAACGCATCATTCAAGACGTTCGGCCTCGGACTGATTCTCGCCATCGTCCTCGTCTATCTGATCCTCGTCGCGCAGTTCCAGTCGTTCCTCGATCCGTTCATCATCCTGCTCGCGGTGCCGACGGGACTCACCGGCGTGCTGCTCACGCTCTGGCTCACGGGCACGACGATGAACGTCATGTCGCTCATGGGCATCGTGATGATGGTCGGCATCGTCGTGTCGAACAGCATCCTCATCGTGGAATTCATCCGCCGCTTGCGCGAAGACGGAAAGCCGGTGCGCGAGGCAGTCGTGATGGCGTGCCGCGTGCGCCTCCGCCCCGTGCTGATGACCTCACTCGCCACGCTCATCGGCCTGCTGCCGCTCGCGCTCAAGCTCGGCACCGGCAGCGAAGCCTACGCGCCCCTCGCCCGCGTCATCATCGGCGGTCTCGCCGTGTCCGTCGTGCTCACGCTCTTCATCGTCCCCGCCGCATATCTGCTCGCGCACGGACGGAAGGAAAAGCCGCCCGCCCCACCCGAGCCCGCGCCACCACCACCGGAGACGCTCCCGATCCCGAACCCCACATGAGACGCTTCATCCTCCTCTGCATCCTCTGCGCCGGCACCGCTGTCGGCGCGGAAAAATCGCGCCCGTCCTCGTCGCGCGCGCTCACTTTGAAAGAAGCGCACGAGATCGCATTGCAAAAACACCCGAAGATCAGCATCGCCGAACTCAGGTTGCTCGCCGCGAAACAATCCGTCCGCCAGGCACAGGCCGCGTATTTTCCGACGGTCGTCGCGAGTGCGGGCGGAGCGTTTGGTGCCGTGGAAAACACGCGCATCATCGGCTCGCCGCTCACCATGTCCTCGGTGTTCGACCGAGCATCCGGTTCGGTGCTGGTTTCGCAGCTCATCACCGACTTTGGTCGCACCTCGCACCTCACCCAGAGTTCCAGACTCAGGGCGGGTGCCGAGGAGCGCAACATACAGGCCACCCGCGCGCAGCTTCTCCTGCAGGTGGACGGCGCATACTTCGGCGCATTGCAGGCGCGCTCACTTCTCGAGGTGGCCGAGAGCACCGTGAAGACCCGGCGTCTCCTGCGCGATCAGACCGCCACGCTCGCGAAAAACCAGCTCAAGTCCGAGCTGGATGCCAGCTTCGCCGAGGTGAATTTTCAGGAATCCCTGCTGCTCGTCTCCCGTGCGCAGAACGATCTCCAGTCCTCCTTTGCCTCGCTGGCCGCGCTGCTCGCCCAGCCCGAGACCCCAGCGTTCCGCCTTGCCGACAGCCCCGAACCGGACGGACTGCCAGCCAGCGTCTCCCCATTGATCGCGCTCGCCGTCGAGAACCGGCCCGACCTCCAGCGTCTGCGTCTGGAGCGCGACAGCGTGAAGGAATTTGCCAAGGCCGAGGCCGCGCTTAATCGCCCCTCCCTCAGTGCGCAAGGTGCTGCCGGAGTGCTGCCGTGGCGCGACAAGTCGCTGAAACAGAACTACGCCGCCGGTGGCGTCGTGATGAACCTGCCCGTCTTCTCCGGCGGTCTCAACACCGCGCGACGCAAGGAAGCCGATCTGCGCGCGCAAGCCGCCGATGCGAGCGTGCTCGACGAGGAGAACAACGCCACGCGCGACGTGCGTATCGCGTGGCTTGCCGCCAGCAACGCCAAGGAGCGCGAGAGCATCACCGTCAAACTTCTCGCCCAAGCCCGCAAATCCCTCGCTCTCGCCCAGGCGCGATACGATGTCGGCAGCAGTTCGATCGTCGAACTGAGCCAGGCGCAGCTCACCCTCACCGCCGCGGAAATCACCCACACGAACGAGCACTACGAGTATCTGATTCGCCGCAGCCTGCTGGACTACCAGACCGGCACGCTGCGCTAAATGAGCTGTGTGAAAGGGCGACACGAGAACGACTAGACGCTCGCCAGGTTGTTCACTGCAGCCAGGCTGATCGGGGGTTGCGGAGCGGAGCGGCCTTTCGCTGCGAAAATTCATTGCACACGCAAAGCCGAAGCGGGGAGCACTTGTGCTCGCATTCTACTTCCACGTCGAAGACGACGTTCAGAATTGGTCGTTGTCATGACACCAAGCCGGCAAGCTCGGGTGAGGATATCGGGCGGCGCTGGTTCCCATCCGCTTCCACCAGTGCCCGGATATCGCGAGCTGAACTCAACGGGAGGACTTTCTCGGCCAGCGCTTTTGCCTCCGAGAAGTGGATCGAACGGATGGCGTATTTGATTTCGAGAAGCCGTCCGGGGCTGACGCTCAAGCGCCGAAAGCCCAAGCCGAGCAACAGCGCGGTATAACCGGGGTCGCTGGCGATTTCTCCGCACACCGAGATGGGCTTGCCTGCGGATTCGGCCATCTCCGCCAGAGAGGCCAACATTTGCAGCACGGCAGGATGAAGTGGATCGTAGGCGGAAGTCACGTCGTCGGCGGTCCGGTCGGCGGCCAGCAGATATTGCACGAGGTCATTGGTGCCCACGCTGAAAAAACTCACCTCTCCGGCCAATTGTTTGAGGATGAGCGCTGCTGCCGGAGTCTCGATCATCGCTCCCACAGGCACGTCGGGACGGAACGGCAGATTCGCAGCGGCGAGTTCGGCCTTCACGTCTTCGATGACATTCTTAACGGCGCGCAATTCGTCCACCCCGCCGATCATGGGCAAAAGAATCGAGACTGGATGCGTCGCGCTGAGTCGCAGAATGGCTCGCAGTTGGGTCCGCAGGATCGCGGGATGCGCGAGTAGTAGCCGGGTGCCCCGGCAACCGAGGGCAGGATTGGCTTCGCGAGGCATAGGGAAATACGCGAGCGGTTTGTCACTGCCGATGTCCAGCACGCGGATCACCGTTTCGCCCGGACGAAGCTGCTCCGCGGTCGCGCGGTAGAACTGGTATTGCTCCTCCTCCGAAGGGAAATGATCCTGCACGAGAAAGATGAATTCCGTGCGATAAAGCCCGGCGCCGTCGGGCTTCACACGCGCGGCAGCCACGGCATCCGCCGTCTGTCCGATATTTGCCGAAAGCTTAATCTCAACGCCGTCGCGCGTGATCGTCGGAACATCGATCAATTCCTCCAGGGCGCTTTCGTGCGCCCGCAGATCGGCCTCCAAGCGATCGTAGTTGCGCAGTATTTCCGCGTTCGGATTGATGAACGCGCGACCGGCCAGCGCATCAACAATCACGAGATCGCCTGCGCGGATTCTCTGTGTCGCCTCCGCCGCATGCACCAACATCGGAATGCCCAGGGCGCGCGCGAGAATCGTGGCATGGGCGGTCACACCGCCCCGCTCGATGATCAGCCCCCTCACGCCGCGCCCCTCCAATTGCGCCACGGCGGAGGAAAACAATTCACTGGCGACCAGCACACAGCCGTCCGCATTTGCCGGAACAACCGACGGCGGATCGCTGACCAGGTGATCAAGCAACCGCCTGCCCACCTCGTGCAGATCGACGGCCCGCTCGCGCAGATAGGGATCCTCCAGCCGGGCGAATACGTCCATCAGGCGCTGGATCGCTTGCTCGACCGCCGCCTCGACATTGATCCGTTCGCCAGCGCAGAGTTCGCGAACCGCGTTCCGCAATTTCGTCTCGCGAAGCAGGAGAATCTGCACGCCAAAGATTTCCGCCTCCGCATTGCCAAGAGCACGCCGCACGTCGGACTCCAATTGCGCCAGCGTCCCCTCTACTGCCTCGACCGCATCATCAAAGCGCTGCATTTCCTGCTGCGCCTCTTCCTCGCTCACCTGCCGTCGTGGTACCACCGTTTGCCGGGCGCAATCGCACAACATTGCGCGGCCCCGCGCCAACCCGGGGGAGGCGGCATGACCCAGAATCATGCCGGCGGCGGCTGGTGACACGACATCCAAGGCGTTCATCGAACTGCAATCATGGCAAATGCATCATTAGTGAGGGACGGACAGCCGCCCGCCGGAGGCTCGTTCGGCGAGAATCTCGATTTGCTGCAAGTGCCGGGCGAGCACGAATTCCGTGAGTGTTCGCGTCGAATGCCCAGTGGTCCAGATAGTCTCTGGAAGCCTTCGTTCCGCTTTTGGAAGCTGCGAAGTTTTCATGGCGATGAGGTGCGACTGCGCGGCTACTTCTGCTGCGCCTCGGGCTTCGCGCCTTCGCCGATGCAGTAGAGATGCGTCTGCGTGTTCACGAAGAGCATCCCGTTCGCGGCGACGGGCGTCGAGAGAATCGGGGCGCCCATGTTCACCTGGCTGAGGAGCTTCTTCTCCTTCGTGGCCGCAAAGACGTAAAGGTCGCCGTCCTCGTTGCCGATGAACACTTTTCCATCCACGACCATCGGCGAACCCCAGATGTGCGCCTGCGTGTCGTGCCGCCACATCAGCTTGCCGGTCTTGGAATCAATGCAATAGACGAAGCCGCTGTAGTCGCCGGTGAAGAGCAGGTCGGTCGTGGGATCGATCGCGACAGTGCTGATGCTGCGCTTGATATCCTTGAAGTCCCACACGAGGGCGCCCTTGGTCTTCGTCGCGTCGCCTTTCAGACCTTTCGGGTCAATGCACACGAGACGGCCGACGCCTTCGCCGTGCTCTGGATCCTGGCCGACGGCGACGAAAATCTTGTCCTTGTACACGACGGGCGTCGCGATAATTTCGCTCGGCCCCTCGGGCGCGGGATACTTGTAGGGTTTGCCGGTCTTGTCCTTCTTGTATTCCTCGGGCACGCAGTCAAATTTCCACGCGGTCTTCATGTAGTTTCCGTCGCCTTCCTTCACGGGATTCGCGTCGAACCCGTAGAGGAACCCGTCGCCGCCGCCGAAATAGATCTGCCACTTGCCATCCACTTTTCCCGCGCTCGGCGACGTCCACTGGCCGTGGAAAATGTGCGGGCCGATCTTCGCGTCGTCCTCGCCGATGAGCGCGCCCGTCTTCTTGTCGAGCACGATGAAGCTCGGTGAATTGGGCGAAGGAACGTTCGCATGCGACCAGTCCTGGCCGTTGCTGGTGCAGACATACACCTTGTCATCGAGCACGAGCGGCGAGCTGTTCGAGGCGTTGTGCGGGAAGACGCCGAGTTCGTCCATCATGTCGTATCTCCAGAGGATGTCCGCGTCCTTCGCGGTGACCTCCACCTTCGGCTTGCCGGGGCCGACCATGTATTGTCCCTCGTCCTTGAAAGTGCCGGTGTTGCCGTTCTTCTGCCCGTCAGCATTCAGCGCGACGACCTCGCAGCGGCTCGTCACGGAATAAAGCGTGTTGCCGTCCACGAACGGCGCGCTGAGGTAGCCGAGGTATTCCCAGTCGTTCACCTTGCCGCTCGCGTGCTTGGGCACGGTGAACTGCCAGATGAGATCGCCGTTCTTTTCGTCGAGACAAAGCAGCACCGACTTATCGTCCTTGAAGCGCGGATCACGCATGCCCGCGTTGTTCGTGCCGATGTAAACCTTGCCATACGCGACGACCGTGTTGCCGTAAGTCTGCGAGCCGAGCTTCGCGATCCACTTCACGTTCTTCGTCGTGCTCATGTCAATTTCCTCGGAGTTCTTCTTGAACTTGCCGGGCTCGAATTTCGCCGGGATTCCCTTCGCAGGCGAATACATGTTGCGCCCCGGATCGCCGCCGCCCCACGCGGGCCAGTCATCGGCGCGGAGGACGGAGGTGAATGCGATGCCGGCAAGCGCGGCGGCGGTGAAGATGCGGGATGAGTTCATAAGTGCGGGAGAGTTGGTGTTTGGAGTCGGTTTTGGAAACGGGGCGCGTCAGTTCGCCTTCACCTCGATGTTATCGAACCACGCGCGCTGCTCTTGCGAGCTGAGGCAGAAGATGCCGGGCGATCCGTTCTTGTGGCCCGTCGTGTGGTCAAACTGGATATTCCACTTTTCCGGCTCGGCCTCGCCTTTTTTCCATGCCTTGCCTTTTACCGTCACGCCGCCGTCGTTGGGCTTGGGCACCACGGTCACCTTCATGCGGTACCACACATTGCGTTCGAGTGTGATCGGCTCGTGGAGTTTCACCCGTTCCTGATTGCTGTTCACCTCGATCGTTTGCTCGTTGAATTTGAGCGCCACAATGTAGCGCTGGCAGATGAGGCCGATGTCGCAGCCTTTGCGCTTGTTGCCCTCGCTCATCACGTCGGCCTCGATGGTGTAGTCGTGCAAATCCGATTTGCCGAAGAACACCTGCGCGCGCTGGAAGAGCTTGTGATCGATCGTCTTGCACAGCGCCTTGTTATTACCATCGCCCGGCGCCTTGCGGATATCGAGGCGGAAGCGTGCGCTATTCCACGCGAGCGGCGGATACGCAAACGGCGTCGGCGGCTCGACCGCATTCCAATTCGTCGGCCCAGGCCGCGGTCCAGGTGGCGCGGGTCTGCCGGGCTCGGCGGGTGGGAGCGCCTTGACTTCCTGGCCGATGCCGGGACCGGTCATTTCATTGAGTTCGTAATTTTCAAAATCAATCTTGATCGGCAGATCCTGCAGCACGCGCCCGCGCATGAGGCCGGAGACCTTTTCATTGGCTTTCAGCTCGCCCTGAAAAGCACCGGCGCTCGCGATGCGCGTGGGGTCCGCGGTCAGCTTTCCGGCGGCGTCGATCGTGCCATTCATCTTGGCCTTCACGAGCGCGGTGGGCGGGATGTAGTTGTCAAATTTCACTCCGCTCGGATCCACATTTTCGCTCACGGTGAAGCCGTCCTTGTCGAGCGCCCGCACGCGGATCTGGGCGGACTTTCCGGCTTCGAGCAGCACCTCGTTGGGGATCAGTTGGAGCTTGGCGACTTCAGGCTTCGTGTCCCGGTGATCCGTCGGCCACACGTTTTCCCACACGACGCTTTTCGCCCCTGGGTTTTCACCAGCTTTGCCAAAGGCGTAGAGCTTCTTGTCCGTCTGGATGTAGAGTTTGCCATTGTAGGCGATCGGCGAGCCGAAGCAGCGGCCCGTGAGTTTCGTGCGGCTGAGCACCTCGGCGTCCTTCTCGCCTGGCTTGAAAATGTAAAGCTCGCCGTCACCCACCTCGCTGTCGCCCTGCTGCGACGCCTTGCCCTCGCCCGCGGCGATGTAAAATGCGACATACACTTTTCCATCCGCGGCAAATGGCGACGACTGCCGCTGCTCGGGACCGAGCTTCTTTTTCCACTTCACTGCGCCCGTCTCCGCGTTCACCGCCGCGAATTCACCCACGCCAGTCACCTCGTAAAGCGTATCGCCGGCGAGCGCGGGCGACGAGCCGAGATTGCCGAGCGGATTGCGCCATTTCTCGAATTGCGTCGGGGAAAAAATCTTCATCCCCGGCGGCACCGGATAAGTGGAATGCATCACGTCCTTCGGATTTTCGTCCGGCGCAGGAATGCGATACATCGCGGTGCGCCCGACCTCGCTCGTGTCCACATTTTCCGACTCGTGCGCGACGATCAGCGAATCCTTGTAGCGCAGTACGCCGCCATTGATGCCGCCCTTCGCGCCCGCCTTCGCGGCGGGAAAGCGGAACAGCGGATCGCCGGTGCGAACATTCACGCACGCGACGGACGAATCTCCGCACGCCGTGAAAAACACGCGCTTGCCGTCCCACCACGAGAGCTGCAGCGGCGAGAAAGTCGGATCCTGCGGACGATCCGCCGGTGAAGTGAGCCACACGAGGTCGCCGGTTTTTTTGTCGAATGCGAGAAGGCGATCCGCCGCCGGCCCATTCGCGCCCCAGCCGTTCGTGATGCCGCGCGTGATGACGAGATCGCGGTCCACCACCGGCGTCGCCGTTCGGCCATTCGGGAAAGTCAGCCGCCCATATTCCTCCATCAGCGAATGCTGCCAGAGCAGCTTCCCATCCGCGCTGAAGCACGAAAAAATACCCTGCCCGCCCTGCACGTACACATTGCCCGTCTCCGGATCCACCGTTGGCGAGCCCGTCGCGTAGCGCAGGTAGATGATGTCGCTGAGGAAGTCGTTTTCAAAATGCTGCCAGAGCAGCTTGCCCGTGTCCGCGTCGAAACAGCTCACGCCCTCGCGCAGATTCGCGCCCTCGCCGAGGAAGCCGTTGATGTAAAGTTTTCCGCCCGCGATGACTGGTGTGCTCTGCCCCGGAAAATCCGCAGTCCACAGCGGCTTTTTTGCATCCGCCTTGTCCGGTAGCCCGGTCTCCGGCGAAGAACCGTTCTGCGAAGGCCCGCGCCAGTTGAACCAGCCGGAGCTGGCGCCGGATTTCGCAGGTTCGCTCTTGAGAGGTTTCCTGGGTGCCTGCGCGGTGCAAAGTGAGGTGGTTGCGGCGAGCGCGATGAAAGAAGCAAGGAACGTTTTCATAGGGAAATCTGACGTGCTGTTTTTGGACAATGAGACTGGAGTGTTGATGGGTTGGGAACGCGTTCCATGAGCCGATGCACCGGCATTGGTTTGTTGAAACTCATGACTGGATGGGGAGTCAGCGCCGGGAGCCAGCGATGTCTGTTCCACCAGAAGCCGGCGACAATTGCGCCCGCGGCATACGCGGCCACATCCCACGGATCGCCGTGTGCATGCGGCATGAATTTTGGGCCGATCCACTCAAACAGCACAGACCAGAAAATGAGGTGGCCTGCGATCTCACCGCCATACGGCGCGTCATCGTGAGCACGTAATCCGAGCCGGCGATGCAGCCACAGGACTGGAGGCAGCGCGCAGGGAATGAGCCACGTGTCGTTGAACTGGAACATCATGAAGCCTGGCGCGAGATGCGGCTTGATGAACCAGCGGTTGATTGCGTAGGCAGCGCACCCGATGAGGAAAAGCGCGTCACGGCAGTATCGGAACCGCGGCATGTCAGAGCAGTGCAAGGATGATCCATCCGGTGCTTGCGGCGATGATGAGCTTGAGAAGGATGACTTTGGCGGCGAGCAGCATGTTTGGTTGTGGGTTTGGCAGATGGGGCGCTTCAGCCTTTCTGGCGGACGTTTTCCTCGTGATGAAGACGCAGGCGGGCTGAAAGAATTGCAGCGCGCCCGAGATAGCCGACCACGCGGGTGGGGTCGGAATGATCCACCACGGGCAGCCGTCCGATGTCGCTTTGCAGCATCTTCGTGAGCGCGGCGTGCAGAGGTTCCTCCGGATAGGTGACGATGAGATTCCTTGAGCCGGCATCGGCCACCGTCATGCGCGCCGCATCTTCCTGCCGCATGGCGCGGAGGACATCGCCGCGTGTGATGATGCCCGCGAGCTTTCCCTGGTCATCGAGCAAAATTGTCGCCTGCCGTTTGCCCGGCGCGCCATCACCTCGCGCGATGCAGTCGGAATATTCTCCCAGTGCGAGGCTCTCTGGGATCGTGGGCACATCGCGGTCCATCACATCCTGCACGCGCGCGAATTCGAAAGGATCAATGCTGTATTCGCGGGTGATGTGATGCCCCCGGCGCGCGAGCTTTTCCGTGAGGATGGAGCGCTTCATGATGAGCACGGTGACGGCGAGCGCTGCCACGGAACCAATCAGCAGGGCGGGAAAAAGATTGAAGTCGCGGGTCAGTTCCACTGCGAAAACTGTGGCCGTCAGCGGCGAGCGCATGGTGCCCCCCATCATCGCGGCCATGCCGATCAATGCCCACATTCCTGCATCACCAACAGGTATCCAAGGCGACACTGCCGCGCCGAGCGCACCGCCCATGATGAGCAATGGCGCGAGCACCCCCCCGGAGGTGCCGGAGCCGAGTGCCACAGCCCAGACGAGCGCCTTGGCGACCATGAGGCCGAGCACCGCCGCGCCGATCATCTCCCCGCGCAGCATCCCGTGGATGGTGTCGTATCCGACGCCAAGCACGCGTGGCTCAATCACACCGCCGATGCCGACGAACACCGCACCGATGGCGGGCCACCACATCCAGTGGATCGGGAGCTTTTGGAACAAGTCCTCGAACCCGTACACAACCATCGTCAGCAGTCCGGAGCCGAAACCTGCGAGCAGTCCGAGTCCCGCTGCGCATGCAATCATCACGCCCGACAGCGGTTCATGTGCGACAACAGGGAAAATCGGTCCGCCACCAAGCAAATGCACACGCGCTACGGATGCGACGATCGCGGCAACGGTCACGGGAATGAAACTGCGCGGCTTCCACTCGAACAGGAGCAATTCCACTGCAAGCAGTACGGCTGCGACCGGCGTGGCAAAGACTGCCGACATGCCCGCGGCTGCACCTGCGACGAGCAGTGTCTTGCGCTCCGCCGCACTGAGATGAAAGCGTTGTGCGAAGAGCGAGCCGAACGCACCTCCCGTCATGATGATCGGACCTTCCGCACCAAAAGGCCCGCCCGTGCCGATGGAGATCGCAGCGGAGAGCGGCTTCAGCAGCGCAACTTTCAACTGGATGCGGCTGCGTCCGAGGAGAATGGCTTCGAGCGCCTCTGGAATGCCGTGCCCGCGGATTTTCTCGGAGCCAAACCGCGCCATCAATCCGATGATCAGAGCGCCGACAACGGGCACGGCGACGACCCACAAGCCCAGATGATGGCCCTGTGGAATTGCAGCTTCGGCAGACCAGCGTTGGTAAAACGCAAGGTTCGTGATCGTAGCGATCAGCCACAGCAGCGCATACGCCACCAGTGAACTGATCGCGCCGACGATTGCCGCCATGACGGAAAGCATGAGCACGCGCGGGCAGGTGCTGAAGTCGGCCAGTCGCACGCTGGGGTCAGGAATGGCCGCAGGTTCATGTTCCGTGGCAGTGGCTGGCTGAAATGACATTGAAGCGCACATTTGTATCGTGGTGCGATATATGTCAAACGAAGAGTGGCAGTCCACGGCTGAGGAGTGGTAGCTTCCCGCCGATGGCTGCCCGCAAACGTCTTTCAAAGCCCCAGTATGAAGTCCTCGCCGCATTCCGATTCGCGCTGCGGCGGTTTGTGCGCTTCAGCGAGGATGCTGCGACAGCCGCCGGGATCACGCCTCAGCAGCACCAGGCGCTGCTGGCGATCAAGGGATTCCCTGATCGGGATCGTGTAACGGTTGGTGAACTAGCCGAGCGTCTCCAGGTACGCCACCACAGCGCGGTCGGACTCATTGACCGGCTTGTTGCAGAGAATTACGTGGCTCGCGATCAATCTGCCGAGGACCGGCGCCGGGTTCACATCCGTCTTACGGCGCGAGGGGAAGCTGTCTTGGAGAAGCTGTCCACCTCGCACAGCGAGCAGCTCCGTCGCATCGGCCCCGGATTGAGTGCTCTGCTGCGACGTCTCGGCAAAGGCGAACCCACAGACGAGGAACGTGAGCCAGCACCTCCCCGAAAGTTTCCATGACGCGCAGGGATATCCGCGCGTCGTTGCGAACTTTGTTGCTCGTAACGATGCTCACCGTGATGGCGCAGGTGGCCGACTGGCCGCAGTTTCGCGCCTCGAATCGCGACGGCGCGTAAGCAATCGAATGGAACGTCGTGGCAAGCATTCTTTTTTGAATGTTCGATTGGCAGTTGGATTGGCCGACCATCCTCGCGCCGGGCACGGCGACTCTTCGCATCCAGCAATAACCCAATCACGATCATGAAACTCATCCTCTCACTCACGACCCTCCTTTTCACCGCAACTGCGCTTCGCGCTAAGGTCGTCGTCACGAATCCCGTCTCGGATACTCTCTCGCAGACGCTGCACGTCGAGGACATCGCGAAGCCAATCAATACCATGCCGCACGGGTTGCCGAAACGGATTGTCTATGCGGAAGTTGCGCGCATGCTCGACATCCCAGGCGGCAAGCAAATCGTGAAGGAGAGCTACGCGCAGATCCGGAAGTTCGACTGCTGGAACATCTCCATCGTGCAGCAAGACGCGCGCTTCAAGGAATGCCGCATCCGCTCCGCCGTATTCGGCAACAACCGCCGGTTCTTTCTCATGCGGCAGAACGATCGCCCTGATCGCGAGCGACTGGCCGCGTCGTTGTCCAAGTCTGGATCAATGCCAAATAGCACGCTGTCATTCTGAAAAGCGGCACGCTCCAGAATGCCGCCGATGAAGCCTTTGCCCCTGCTCATGGCCAAGCGGCGCGGGAAATCCCGCTAGCCACCCGCCTCAGCGCAGCACAGGCGCGCAGCGCGCCGAGCAGCAAGGGAACACCTTTC
>JBDSAR010000349.1:0-2276 GCA_039922035.1 Chthoniobacteraceae bacterium | reverse complement strand
CGTGATGACGGCGACGCCCATCCCGCGCACGCTCACGATGACTCTTTTCGGGGACCTCGATGTTTCGACGCTCGATGAAATGCCGCCTGGCCGCGGACGCATCGTGACTGTCGTGAGGCCGGTGGAGAAATTGCCGGACGCGGTGAAATTCATCCGCACGCAGCTCGACGAGGGGCGGCAGGCGTATGTCGTGTATCCGCTCGTCGAGGAGAGCGAACGGCTGGAGGCGAAGGCGGCGACTGCGGAATTTGCGAAGTGGAGCGAGATGCTCGCGCCGATGCCGTGCGCGCTGCTGCACGGGCGCGTGCCGCCGGAGGAAAAGGACGCGGTCATGGAAAAATTCCGCCGCGGCGAGACGAGAGCGCTCGTCGCCACGACGGTGATCGAGGTCGGCATTGATGTGCCGAATGCGAGCATCATGCTCGTCGAGAACGCCGAGCGCTTTGGTCTCGCGCAGATCCATCAGCTCCGCGGGCGCGTCGGGCGCGGCGTCCACAAGAGTTATTGTGTGCTGCTCACGACGGGCGACGATGCGGAGTCGTTGGAAAAATTGCGCATCCTCGAAAAGACGGGCGACGGCTTTGAGATCGCCGAGGCGGATCTGCGCCTTCGCGGGCCCGGCGATTTGCTCGGGACGGCACAGAGCGGGCTCGCGCCGCTGCGGCTCGGTGATCTTTTTGCGGACGCGGATCTGATGAAGCTCGCGCGCAACCACGCCTTCCTCATCTTCGAGCGAGACCCCAAACTTGAACTGCCCGAGAACGCGGGCTGCCGGAAACTGCTTGCGGAAAACCGCCGCGCCATCCTTTCCCAAGTGAGCTGAGGGGGAAATTTAAGATTTAAGATTTAGGATTTATGATTTCAGGATCTCCAGTCGGCTTCGCCGCATCCTTCCTCTGCACTAGCATCGAGCGAGATGGGCTGCGCCTGCGTTGGTGGGCCGGCCAAATCTTAATTCTTAAATCCTAAATCTTAAATCCCATGCCCCGCCGCATTCTTCTCCTCCTCGTCATCGGCATCCTCGCGGGATATGCGTGGTGGCGCTACGATCACCGCGATGTGCGGCGGGCGACGGATAAATTCACGCTCGCGACCGCGCCGAGGCTCAGCCTCGACGATGTGAAGGTGCTCACGGCGATCGATGCGGAATACACGAAGCTCGTGCAGTCCGTCGTTCCGAGCGTGGTGAGTATTACGAGTTCGCGCACCGTCACGCAGCTCGCGCCACTGACGGTCCAGGATCTGCTCATGGGCAGGCAGAGGTCGGAGCTTGCGAAAAGCACTTCGCTCGGCAGCGGTGTGATCGTCTCGAAGGAGGGTCACATTCTCACCAATCACCACGTCATCGCGGGCATGACGGAGATCCGCGTGCAGCTCCCCGATGGGCGCAATCTCGCTGCGGCGCTCATCGGCAGTGATCCTATGACAGACATCGCTGTGCTGCGCATCGAGGCCGCGAACATCGAGCCGCTGCCACTCGGGGAAAGCGACAGCCTGCGCGTGGGACAGCAGATTTTCGCCGTGGGAAATCCGTACGGTCTCGAGGAAAGCGTGACGCGCGGGATCGTGAGCGCGAAGGGACGGCAGGTCGTGAGCGACAGTGCGGTGGAGTTTCTTCAGCATGATGCGGCTGTGAACCAGGGGAACTCAGGCGGGCCGCTGCTGAACGTGCGCGGCGAGATCGTCGGCATCAACTCGCAGATATTCAGCCGCACGGGCGGGTGGCAGGGGATCAGCTTTGCGATCCCGTCCAACACCGCGCGCCGCATCCTGGAGAGCATCGTCAAAAATGGCCGCGTCATCCCGAGTTACCTCGGCGTGGTGATGAAGGACATTTCGCCGGAGCTTGCGCGCAATTCCGGTCTCGCGGACACGGCGGGCGCGGTCATCACAGAACTCACGCCGAACTCGCCGGCATTGCGCAGCGGCCTGCAGCCCGGCGACGTGGTGCGCTCGGTGAATGGCAGGCGGGTGAAAGGGAAGGATCAGTTGCGCCAGATGATCATGGGTGCCGAGATTGGGCAGGAATTGGAACTCGGCATCATCCGCGGAGGAACGGCGATGACGGTGAAGGCAAAGACTGCTAAGGCGCCGAAGGAGAGCGGCAGTGAAATCCCGGGCCGGTGATGCACGATGAATTTGCGGTGCCGTTTTCCGGTTTGTCCGCAAACGGCTTGACCGCGTGACGCCAGCGGCGCGAATGGCAGGCAGCATTCCCACTGCATGAAAGCACTCGTCAAAGCGAAAGCAGAAACCGGCCTCTGGCTGCAGGATGT
>JBDSAR010000348.1:0-2597 GCA_039922035.1 Chthoniobacteraceae bacterium | reverse complement strand
TCGCGCAAATACACGCGCACGTCCTGCACCTGCCCGGCTTCGAATCTGTACTTCTTCTCGCGCTGCCCGATCCGCAGCGGCACATCCGCGCGCGCCGGGCCCTTCAATTCCTTGCCCTGCGCGACGGCCACCTGCACGCGGCCATCCACGAAAAGCCGGAAGCCTTCCGACGAGCCGGAGCCATCGTAAGTGGCCAGAACATGCTGCCACTTTCCAGCGCGCACGAGCTTGGCCTTTGAAATGACGCTCAGCGTGCCCACCGGTTTCTTCGCCGCGATGCGCACGCCGAATTGCCCGTTCTGCACGAACAACTCCCAGCCTTGCAGTCCGTCGCGATCATCCATCCGCGCCACGATCGCGCCCTCCTTGAGACTGGCCGGCACATTCACCCACGCACCGACCGAGAACGGCTGGTTCGCATCGAAGCCCGCGAGATCGCCGAGTTCAAAGTGGGCGCCATTGCTGAATGCCGGCGCGCGTCCGAACTTCCCGCCATCGTGCCATTCGATCGGCCCCTTCGCCTTGAATGCCACGTTCTCGCCATTGCTCTCCCCGCGCACGTCCACACCCGCGCCTTCCGCGAGCGGCAACTGCACCGCGAGCGACGCCGGGCTGATCTCCACCTGATCCGCCTTCGCAACCTTGAGCCACTGCTCAAATTCCTTCGCCAACTCCCCGCGCCGCTTGCCGAGCACCGCGCGTTCCGCCGCGATTCCATTCGGCAGTTCGGCATACCGCGGCTCGTCTGCCGTGCTCGGCAAATACAGCACCGGCTTTGTGTCCTTCACGTTCCCGTCCTTCGGCGGCTGCGTGGTGTTTCGAAAAAATGCGGACATGGAATAGAAATCCTTCTGCGAGATCGGATCGAACTTGTGATCGTGGCACGCCGCGCAATTCGCCGTGAGCCCGAGCCACACCCAGGACGTCGTCGTCACGCGATCATTCGCGTAGTTCGCGAGATTCTCCTCATCGATCGTCCCGCCTTCATTCGTCGTCGCATTGCAGCGGTGAAACCCGGTCGCGATGAGCTGCTCGCGCGTCGGCTTCGGCAGCAGGTCGCCAGCGATCTGCTCCACGGTGAATTGATCGAACGGCTCGTTGCGATTGAACGCCGCGATCACCCAGTCGCGATACGGCCACATCTCGCGATACTTGTCGAAATGCAGCCCATGCGTGTCCGCATACCGCGCCGCATCCAGCCAGTATCGCCCGCGATGCTCGCCCCACAGCTGCGTGCTCATCAGCTTCGCGACCATCTTCTCATACGCATCCGGCGCAGTGTTCTTCACGAAAGATTCCACCTCCTCCCGCTTCGGCGGCAGCCCCGTGAGATCGAGCGCCACGCGCCGCGCCAGCACACGACGGTCCGCCTCCGCCGCAGGCTTCAGTCCTTTCGCTTCCAGCCCCGCGAGCACGAAT
This sequence comes from Chthoniobacteraceae bacterium, assembly GCA_039922035.1. Lineage (GTDB taxonomy): Bacteria > Verrucomicrobiota > Verrucomicrobiia > Chthoniobacterales > Chthoniobacteraceae > SXWH01. Next base: position 1,178 of record JBDSAR010000348.1, on the reverse strand, counting down.
GCATCCACCGGATTCCGCATCCAAGCCTTGTCCTTCACCACCGGCAGCGCCGCGCGTTGCGGAGCCTCAAATGCCCAGTGCTTCTGATACTTCGCGCCTTCCTCTATCCAGCGTTTGAGGATCTCTTTTTCCGGAGCGGTCAGCGTCTTGTGCGACTTCGGCGGCGGCATCACCTCATCCTTGTCGTCCGTGATGATCCGCTGCCACACCTCGCTCTTCCGCAAGTCCCCCGCCACAATTGCGCGCACGCCATCAATGTCGGCCATCGCGCCCTCCGGCGTATCGATCCGTCGATCCGCCTTCCGCGTCTTCGGGTCCGTGCCGTGACAGAAAAAGCATTTGTCCGAAAGAATCGCCCGCACGTCGCGATTGAAGCTGACCGGCTGCGCCGCATGGGCGGTGGCCGCGATGGTGAAAAGAATGGAGCAGGAGAGACGGTTCATTTGTGAAATTCCAACGGGATGAGTTTACCCCGCATCGTGCGAATCCGATGATTCTTTCGTTGGCAAAAAGCCGCCTGGAATTGTGATGATTCCGCCATTCCGGGTGTTGAGCCTGACCATCATTTCCGCAAACGCATGGGCGTGGCCCCGAAGCAATTCCGAGTGCGGCAGCACGGCTGACGTCCGGAAAGATGAGTGTCGGAGAGCTGAGCGCGCGCGACGCAGGCGCACGCTCACCTATCTTTTGGAAATGGACGCAATCGCCTCGCGCATCGCCGTGAGCACTTTCACCACCTCGGCGGCGGGATCATAGTCCTTACGGCCCATCGCCAGCGTTTCGATCGGGATAAAGCCGCGATAGCCGCCGTCGAGGATGATCTTCGCGAGCTTCATGAAGTCCGTGCGCGGCGACTTCACACTGCTACCGAGCGTCTCCTTGATCTGCCAGTTCACCGCGTGCGGCACCATCATCGCGATGTCCGCATAAGGGTCGTCGCTGAAGTATTTGCCGGTGTCCACCAGCGGGCCGCACCACTCATGATTCACGCGCTGGAGCAGGCTCAGGTGCTCCGGGCCGGTGCTGATGAAATCACCATGATTCTGCACCGCGACGATCACGCCGAACTTCTCCCCATGCTCCGCGCACGCGCGCAACGCCTCGGCCATCCAGCCCTCCACGTCCTCGCGCTGCGCACCGTTCGCGGCGGCCCGCCAGTCCGTCGGCGTCTTCGTCTG
>JBDSAR010000347.1:0-7195 GCA_039922035.1 Chthoniobacteraceae bacterium | reverse complement strand
ACGCCGCTGAACGCGATCATCGGCTTCACCGGGACGCTGCTGATGGAATTGCCCGGCCCGCTCACCGAGGATCAGCGCGAGCAGTTGGAGCTGGTGAGATCGAGCGCGCGCCACCAGCTCTCGCTCATCAATGATCTGCTCGACCTCGTGAAAATCGAATCGGGCAAGGTCGTGCTGAAACTCGTCCCGGTGGATTCGCGCGAAGTCGTCAGGGAAGTGTTCGCCTCGCTCCAGCCGCTCGCCGACACGAAAGGGCTGAGCCTCACCGCCGACATTCCGGGGGAGCCCGCGGTGATCGCGACGGATCGCCGTGCGCTGAGCCAGATCCTGATCAATCTTTTGAGCAACGCCATCAAGTTCACGGGCAAAGGTGGCGTGCGGGTCGCCTTGCGCCGGGGAAATGACGCCACCGAGCTGGCGGTCAGCGACACCGGCATCGGCATCCCATCTGCCGAGCAGGCGCAGCTTTTCCAGCCATTCGCCCGCATCGAGAACGCGGACGAAGAGCGCCAGGAAGGAACGGGCCTCGGCCTGCACCTGAGCCGCAAGCTCGCCGAGCTGCTGCACGCGCAGATCACCGTCGAGAGCGAGCCGGGCAAGGGCAGCACATTCACGCTCACGGTTCCCAACCCCGCCCCCGGAGGCTCCTGACATGCAGGTGCCAGCCCACATTCTCGTCATCGAGGACCATCCGGCGAACCTCAAGCTGATGGTTTATTTGCTCAGCGCATTCGGCTACAGGCTCGCCAGCGCGCGCGATGGCATGGCGGGGCTGGAGGCGGCGCGCGCGGGGGCCTTCGATCTGATCCTCTGCGACGTCCACCTGCCGAAGCTCGACGGCTACGGCGTCGTGGCCGAGCTGAAGCGTGACGCCGCCCTCTGCAAAACACCCGCCATCGCGGTGACGGCGCTCGCGATGGTCGGCGACCGGGACAAAATCCTCGCCGCGGGCTTTGACGGCTACATCAGCAAACCGATCGTCCCCGAGGCGTTTGTCGAGCAGGTCGAGGCCTTTCTCCCGCCAGGCCAGCGCTCGGCGGGCCGCCCGGCAAAGTCCGATCGCCCGGCCAGCCCGCGCCGTGTGGCGGCACCGCTCAAGAACATCACCATTCTGCTCGTGGACGACACGCCTGCGAACATCAGCTTCGCGCGCAGCACGCTCGAACCGTCGGGCTACACGATCTTCGCCGCGCGCTCGGTGCGCGAGGCCATCGCCGTCATCGCCGAGAGGCGGCCTGCGCTCATCCTCTCCGATCTGCACATGCCCGGCCAGTCCGGTCATGACTTCCTCGAGATCGCGCAGGGCGAGCCTGCGCTGCGCGGAATCCCGGTGGTCATCATCTCCTCGACTTTCACGAACATCGCCGAGGCCGAAGGGTGCAGGGCGCGCGGCGCGGCAGCCTTCGTCCGCCGACCGATCGAGCCGGAACAGTTGCTTGCGGAAATCGAGGCCGTCCTCAAGGCTGCCGACACGGCACGGCGCGCGGCCGAATCCAATCCAGAATCCGAGAAATGAAGACGATCCTTGTCGTGGACGACCGGACGGAAAGCCGGGCATTTCTGAAAAAGCTGCTCGGCTACGCGCGTTATTCGGTGGTGGAGGCGTCCGACGGGCAAGGGGGGCTGGCGAAGGTCCGCGAGACGAAGCCGGACCTGGTCATCGCCGATCTGCTGATGCCGAGGATGGACGGTTACGAGTTCGTGCGGCTGTTGCGCGCCGATCCGGCCATCGCGCAGACGCGGGTGATTTTCTACAGCGCCAACTACCTTGAGGAGGAGGCGCAGGAACTGGCCAGGGCGTGCGGCGTCGAGCATGTGCTCCGCAAGCCCAGCGATCCGGAGCGGATTCTCGAAGTCGTCGCGAAGGCGCTCGGGCAGGGCGTGCCGCTGCCGGCGAGGCCGGTGCGCGAATCCTTTTCCGGCCAGCATCTCCGGGTCGTGACGGACAAGCTCGCGGCGAAGGTCGCGGAACTCGAGGCGCTAAACATTGGCCTCGAGGAGCGCGTCGCCCTCCGCACGGCGGAACTCGCCGCGGCCAACGACGCGCAGCGCAGCGCCAGCCGATTGAAGGACGAGTTCCTCGCAATCGTCTCGCACGATCTCCGTTCTCCGCTCGCAGGCATCGCGCTGGTGGTCGAGCAGCTCATCCAGCGTGGCGACGCCGTGCCGGTCACACGGCGGAGTGAACTGCTCGGGATGGTCGGGAAGACCGTGAGCCGCCAAGTCGAACTGGTGAATGATCTGCTCGAACTCGCTGCGAACGCGTCCGGACGCATCCGGCTTGAGCTGGCGGAATTTCTCCTGAGCGCGCTGGCGCGCGAGTGTGTCCGCGCCGTGGAGGTCGCCGCGTGTGCGAAAGATCTCACCGTCGAAACGGCGGCGGAGACCGGCGAACCTCCGGTGATCGCCGACCGGCTGAAGCTGACGCGGGTCATCAACAATCTGCTGACCAATGCGATCAAATTCACGCCCGCGGGCGGGCGCATCACCGTCTCCGTGAAGCGCGAGCATGGCGGCGTGTGCCTGCAGGTGGCGGACAACGGGATGGGAATCGAGGCCGCGCGGCTGCCGCAACTTTTTGAGAAGTTCAAGATGGACCACAAACTCGGGACGGAGGGCGAGGCGGGCAGCGGCCTCGGCCTCGGCATCGTGCTCCAGCTTGCGGAGCTGCACGGCGGCCGCGTGAGTGTCGCGAGCCAGCCGGGGCGCGGGAGCACTTTCAGCATCCACCTTCCGCTCCCCGGTGCGGACACGCCCGCTGTTGCCTAGGCCGCATCCCGCGGCGAGACTGCGCCAGCCCATTTTTACCGCATGAAGAAACTCCGCATCCTGATTGCTGACGACCACGATCTCGTCCGCGCCGGCACGCGCACGCTGATCGAGGGCGAGCCGGACTGGGTGGTCTGCGCCGAGGCAAGCAATGGCCGCGAGGCCGTGACGCTCGCCGCAAAGCACAAGCCCGATGTGGCCATCCTCGACATGACGATGCCCGAGATGAACGGCCTGGACGCCGCGCGAGAAATAAAGCGCCTGCTGCCGGCGACCGAGATCGTGCTCTACACCTCGCATGAAAACGAGCAGCTCATCCTCGACGTCTTCGAGGCCGGCGCGCGGAGCTACGTGCTCAAGAACGACGCCAGCTCTCAGCTTGCCGCGGCCATCCGCGCCGCCGCCGCGCACAAGCCGTATTTCACGTCGAAAGTCTCAGAGGTGGTCTTCGCGCGCTTCCTGCAAGGCGGCGCCCGCGGCGGCGAGGCGGACCCGGAGAAGGGCCGCCTCAGCTCGCGCGAGCGCGAGGTGGTGCAGATGCTCTGCGAGGGCCGGAGCAACAAGGAGGTCGCCGCCGCGCTCGGCATCAGCGTGCGCACGGCGGAGACGCACCGGGCCGGGATCATGGCCAAGCTTGGCTTCGAGTCTTTCAGTGATTTGGTCCGCTACGCCATCCGTAACGGGATCATCGCCGCATAGGGCGCGGCGCGTATTTCCCGCAGCCCGTTTCCGGTATCCCCCGCCACCGCCAGTTGCATCCCCGCTGCTCATCAAGGGGCCATGCAAACCATGCGCATCCTCGTTGTGGACGATCAGCCCTCCACCACCGCCCTCGTCTCGCTCATCCTCACCCGCTGCGGCTACGAGGTGCGGGCTGAAAATTTCCCCGCCCGCGCGCTCGCCGCCGCGCTCGCCTTCAAGCCGCATCTGATCCTGCTCGATGTGGACATGCCGGGCAAGGACGGCGGCGAAGTGGCGCACGACATCCACGCGCAGCCGCAGCTCGCGGATGTGCCGATCATCTTTCTCACATCGCTCGTCTCCGGCGCGGAGGCCGGGAAGGGGCCGGTGAACCGCGGCGGGATGCTGTTCCTCGCAAAGCCCGCGGATCCCGCCGTGCTCAAGGCCGCCGTGGAGGAATGTCTGCGCGACCGCGGAGCGCACGCTCCGCGGACCGGCATGGCGGCATGATTTTCCGATGTTACACTCGCCACAATCCTCGCGCATCCTGCTGGTGGATGACGAAGTCGGGCACCTCTGCCTGCTGGAAAACATGCTGAACCGGATCGGCTATCGCCACGTCGGGAAGGTGAGCGATTCCCGGGAGGTCTTCGTGACGATGGCGGAGTTCCGGCCGGACCTGCTGATCCTGGATCTGCACATGCCGCACCTCGACGGCTGCGAGGTCATGCAGCGGCTCCGGAAAACCGTCCTGGCCGACGAGCATGTGCCCGTGCTGATCCTCACCGCGGACCTCACGCCGCAGGCCAAGCGCCGCGCGCTCGCGGCGGGCGCAGCGGACGTGCTCACGAAGCCGTTCGACTCCTCCGAGGCCTTCATGCGCATCCGCAACCTAATCGAGCTGCGCGCCCTGGAGCGCCAGTCCCGCGGGCACCAGCACGCGCTGGAGCGCACCGTCGCCGAGCGTACGCACGAGCTGCGCGAATCGCAGCGCCAGATCGTGCAGCAGGAGCGCCTGCGCGCCTTTGGCGAAATGGCCGGCGGTGTCGTGCATGATTTCAACAACGCGCTCATGTCCATCATCGGCTACAGCGAAATCCTGCTCGAGGACGAGGCCATGCTCGCCGATCCCGTGATGGTCCGGCAGTTCCTGAAAATCATGAACACCGCGGGCCGCGACGCCTCGCACGTGATCGGACGCCTGCGCGAGTTTTACCGGCCGCGCGAGGAGAGCGACGTCTTCGTGCCGGTGGATTTGAACAAGGTGCTGGAGGAGGTGGTCCCGATCACGCAGCCGAAGTGGCACGACCAGGCGCTGATCGCGGGCAAGGTGATCGAAATCGTTTTCGACCTCGCGCGCATCCCGCTCATCCAGGGCAATGCGGCGGAGCTGCGCGAGGTGGCGACGAATCTCATCTTCAACGCCGTGGACGCGATGCCGCACGGCGGGAAAATCACCCTACGCACGAGGCCCGAGGGTGCGTCCGTCGTGTGGGAGGTGTGCGACGAAGGCGCCGGCATGAGCGACGAAGTGCGCACGCGCTGCCTGGAGCCGTTTTTTTCCACGAAGGGCGAGAAGGGCACGGGGCTCGGCCTGTCCATGGTCTTCGGCATCATCAAGCGCCACGACGGGCAGCTCGACGTTGATTCCGCGGTGGGTGAGGGCTCGACGTTCCGCATCCGGCTGCCGGGGATCGTGGATGCCTTCGTGCCGCCCGTCGCCGGGTCGGTCGCGGCCCAGCGGCCGCTCCATATCCTCGTGGTGGATGACGGGGCGGTGACGCGCTACGTGCTCTCCGCATACCTCAAAGCGGACGGGCATTCCGTCGTATGCGCCAGCGATCCGGTGGAGGCGCTCGAACTTTTTCCAGCGCACGAATTCGACGTGCTCCTGCTCGATTTCGCGATGCCGGGAATGAATGGGCTGCAACTCGCCGCGAAGATCCGCCAGCGCCGCAGCGATCAGCGCATCATCCTCGTCACAGCCTGTTCGCAGGACGATCTCCCGCCAGGCGAAGGCACGCCGGGCGTCGATCTCGTGATGCGAAAGCCGGTGCCGCGCAGCGAACTTCGCCGGGCGCTCGCGAGCGTGATGCAGCGCACCGGCAGTGCCGCAGCCACCGCCGATCGTGAGACGGCGGCGGAAATTTTTGCCTGATGCCATCCAAACCCAAACCATGAACTCACCCATCACCGACCACCTCAACCGGCGCATTCTCGTCGTGGACGACAACCGTGCGATCCACGAGGATTTCCGAAAGATCCTCGTGCCCGAAGACTCGCAATCCGCGACGCTCGACACGGCGCGCAGGAATCTTTTCGGCGCACCGGCGAAACTTCCGAGGAACGTCTTCACGATTGACTCCGCCTTTCAGGGCGAGGAGGCGATCGGCCTGCTCCGGCAGGCGGTGGCGGAGGGGCGGCCCTATTCGACGGCGTTCGTGGATGTGCGAATGCCGCCGGGCCTCGATGGCATCGAGACCGCGGCGAAACTGTGGGAGATCGATCCCGCGCTCCAGATTGTGATCTGCACCGCGTATTCGGATTATTCGTGGGACGAGATGCTTGCCCTGACCGGCAGCCGCGACAGCCTGCTCGTGCTCAAGAAGCCATTCGACGCCATCGAAATCCTGCAACTGGCCCACGCGCTGGCGGACAAGTGGGCGCTCGCGAACACGCTCCGGCAGCGGCTGGCGAACCTCGAGGATCTCGTCGGCGAGCGCACCGCGGACCTCACGGCCGCGAATGAGAGCCTGCGCGCCGAAATCGCCGATCATGCCCGCGCGGAGGAAAAACTCCTGCGCGCACAGCGGATGGAAAGCATCGGCATCCTCGCCGGGGGAATCGCGCACGATCTCAACAATGTGCTCTCACCGATCATGATGGCGATCGAGATACTGAGGAGCAGTTTCCCGGATGGCCGCGCGGACGAGGTGCTCAAGATACTTTCCAAGAGCGCGGAGCGGGGCGGGGGCATGGTGAAGCAGGTGCTGCAGTTTGCGCGGGGCATGGATGGCAGCCGCATGGTCGTCGATCCGTCCCATGTCGTGCGGGATCTCCGGCAAATCGCGACGGACACCTTTCCAAAAAACATCCGTCTGCAGTGCAGCGTGGAGCCGGGACTGTGGGCGATCTCGGCCGATCCCACGCAGCTTCACCAGGTGCTTCTGAATCTCTGCGTGAACGCGCGCGATGCGATGCCCGCAGGCGGCACCCTTTCCATCCGCGCGGAGAACGTGACGCTCGATGCGAACTTTTCCGCGGCCTATGCGGATGCAAAGGCGGGGCCGCACGTCCTGCTGAAGGTCACCGATACCGGCACCGGCATGTCCCGCGAAGTGATGGCGCGCATATTCGATCCGTTCTTCACGACGAAGGAAGTGGGGAAAGGGACGGGCCTCGGGCTTTCCACCACGTTCGGAATCGTGAAAAGCCACGGCGGCTTCATTGATGTCGAAAGCGAGCCGGGTCAGGGATCGACCTTCAAGGTGTATCTCCCGGCGGCCGACGCCGCCGCTGCGCAGGAAGAGCGCGAGCACATTTTGCCAGAGGGTCATGGCGAACTGGTGCTCGTCGTGGACGACGAGGAGGCCATCCGCACCGTGACGGAGGACACGCTGCACCATTACGGCTACCGGACGCTCTCGGCGGCCGATGGAGCCGCCGCCACGGCGCTGTTCTGCGAGCATCGTTCGGAGATCGCGGTGGTGCTCACCGACCTCGTCATGCCGGTGATGGATGGCCG
>JBDSAR010000346.1:0-5635 GCA_039922035.1 Chthoniobacteraceae bacterium | reverse complement strand
CACTCACCACGGACGCCGAAAACCTGCTCCGCATGGCGATGGACAATCTCAACCTCTCCGCCCGTGCCCACGACCGCATCCTGAAAGTCGCCCGCACCATTGCCGATCTCGAAGGAGCGGAAGCCATCCAATACCGCACGCTCGATCGCAAACTCTGGGGGTAACGGTAGCTCGTGCTCCGCATTTGTCCCATTGCACGCGGATGCATTCCGAACTGCTGACCCTCAGTCCGCCGGGTTCACGAAAAGGAACAGCAGGTCTCCGGCGAAAATGATATCGCCGTCCTTCAGCAGGCGGCGCGTGATGCGCTCGTCCGCTCCGTCAATCGTCGTGCCGTTGCGTGAGCCGAGGTCTTCGAGCAGCCATACACCGGATTGCGGGCGCACGCAGAAGTGCCGGCGGCTGAGATCGGCGCATTTTTCCAGACAGACCGTCGCATCGCTCCCGCGCCCCACGGTGATGCCGCTGCCGATCGGCACGGCCTCCACCGGCGCACTTCCGCCACGCGAGAAAATGAGCGACGCCTCGGTCGGCGGTTTGTCCACGGATTGCAGCAGGCTCGCCGCTGCCGCAAGACGATCGCGCAGCGGGCTCGTGTCGCGCTGCGGGAGCGCGACGGTCATGCTCGCGGCGGCGAGTTCCGCGTCCGTCGGAGGAGTGGGATCGTTGGGATTCATGTTCGTAAATTTTGCGCGCGGCTATTCGCCGGCAATTGGCGGCGGGGCGGCCTGCCCGCCTTCCATCGCGGCGACGATCTCCTGCAGGCGCGTCATCATGCGGTTTTTGATTTGATACACGGCGTTTTCCTTCAGCCCGAAACGCGCCGCGACCTCCCCCACCGGCTGGCCTTCGAGCGCGCACGCGCGGAACACCTCGACGGATTCCGGTTTCGTGCGCGAATCCGCCAGCACTCGACGCAACGCTTCATCCAACAGACTCTGCCGCCACGAGTCCTCCAGATTCTCGGTCGCACTCGAATCCTCCGCAGCGAGTCGCCCGTGCAGCGAGTCCTCGTCATCGGCGGAGAGCGCATCCATCGAGAGCAGCCGGTCCACATGCGAGCGGCGCTTTGCCTCGCGCACCTTGTGGGTCACGATGGTGAGCAGCCAGTTGCGGAAGCGGCCCTGCTGCGCGTCGTAGTCGAAAGTGGGCAGCTTGCGAATAACCACCATCATCGACTCCTGCAGCACGTCCTCCGCAGTGTGGTCATCCGCGCCCTGCTTGCGTGCGAAGCTCAGGATCACGGCGTTGTATTTCGCATAAAAGTGCCGCCAGTCCGCGTCGGCGGAAGCTTGCTTGAGACGGTCGAGAAGGCTGAGGCGCGTGGCGAGATCCATGGAAAAACTGTGGCGTTGCGGACGCTGACGCGGAAGGTTGTAGCACAGGACAAAAATCGAGCCAGAGACTTGTTCTCCGCCTTCGCTGTGACTGCCGCTCTCGGCTTCGCACGTCCTGTGCGGTCCCTTCCTGAGCGCGGAGAAACTGGCGCTGCGGTTGCAGCGCCAGTTTCCGCCTAGTTCCGAGTCAGATCTCCTTAGCGGCTCCCGTTCCATGACTTTGTGGGCGCGTCATTGCCGTAGCCATACGCCCCTGTGAACCCTTTGCCATCGGGATTCAGCGTGAGAGTGATTGTCCCTTTCCGGCGCTCGGGACTTGCATTGCCTGGTTCAAAATACCTCCCTGTCAAAGTCCGACCATCGGCGGAAAAAGTGCCCGAGATAGTGCACTGCTGGCCGTTCCACATGTAACTCCCACTGCCATTTTGGTTGATCGTAAGGAGCCCGACATTATCGGTATTCCAAGTCCCGACCAACCCGCCGGCAGGAACATTCATGAGCCTCCGCAGTGCTTCACGCTCCGCGTCAACGTCGCCGTTGTCGCTCGCGACGAAAATGATAATGTTCACGACGACCTGACCGGGGCGCTCCGAGACATTGTATGTGATGACCGCCTCCCAGTCACCCCGGATGCCGGCCCGGCAGCTCGTGGGACTCATGTTCAAAATGAAACCCCGTGCTTTCAATGCGTTCGTAGCGCGCTGCTCGATCTCGGGATGGGAGGCGGTAATGAACTCCTCGGTCCTTGAAACGCGCAGGCCGGCCTGGCAAAGGCTGACGCCCGCTCCGAGGAAGAGGCCCAGCGACAGACTCAAGCACAAGAAGCGCGACCAGAAGCGCGAAGTCGCGCGGCGTGTCACGGGCTCGGCCTGATGGGTTGGAGTGATGGATGCGACGGCCTCATGTTGGGCTTGGGAATTAACGGTGGATTTCATTTTCATGGACTTGGTTTGTTTTGAGTTTTGGTTTGTTTGTTGGTCCACAGCAGGTGCTGTGGTTGTCCAGTATTGCGCCCACCGAGGCGGTTCTTACGCGACGGCGCAGTTTTTTTCCGCGGGCGATATTTCATGGTGTTTGCGCCTTCGCGCCGCCATCATCGCCCCATGGAAGCCGAGCCTCCGCAGCCTGCCCCTCTCGATCCCAACGAATCCCTGCAGGAATTGTTTTCTGCCCACGGCCTCCCGGCTCAACGCAAGGGTGATTTTGTTATCGTGGACGATTTTGAGATGGTCATCAGTGGCGTCGCAGTCGTCGGGCGCCAGGATGCACAGGCCACGCTGGTGCGACTCGACATCATTGTCACTGATATCACACTGGAGAAGGGTGACCTGACCGAATCCTTCGTGGGGGTGGGGAAGGACTGCCGCACGGCCCTTGGAGACGCCCTGCATCATTTCACGCAAGGCATGTTTCACGTCCTGGTTTCGGCTCTGCGGGGCCGTCCCTCACCCGAAGTCGTAAATGATGCCTGGAGGATTTGCGGCGTGGAGCGGCAGGTGACGCTCGGCAGCCTTTGCACCCGCGGGCCATTCCCGGAGTCGGCGTGGCCGGGCGCGCTGGAAGCCCTCAAGAGCCAGCTCTCCGATATGCCGCTCCCGCCCGGCACACACGGGATGAGCTACTTTGCCTATCGCAGCCCCGGCCAGCCCGCCGTCGTGGATGTTTCCAGCAACGGGATTTCGTATGGGAGCCTGGACGTGCCGCTCCTCGCGCAAGCCTGGCCCGAGGCCGGGAGCTATTACTCTGCACGCATGTTCTGCATCATCGCCGGGGCACCGGGTGCTTGAGCGTCACTGTGCTGCGGAAGCGGCCCGCTGCGCGGCGCAGTCGAATGCGGGGAGCTTGCGCATCATCACGATCATCGCCTCCTGCAGCACGTCCGCCGCAGGGTGGTCATCCGCGCCATGCCTGCGTGCGAAGCTCACGATCACGGCGTTGTATTTCGCGTAAAAGTGCCGCCAGTCGGCATCGGCGGAAGCCTGTTTGAGGCGGTCGAGAAGGCTGAGGCGCGTGGGGAGATCCATGGGCGGCGAGCTTGGACCTTGAAGCTCGGTGATCCGAGAGGGGCGGGACAGTATAAACTTGCAATGCAAATGGGAAGGCATCACGCACCGCGGGCTGGCATCCGGACGCCAAGGAGGCCGAAGCTTTCGCTTCGGCCTCCGATTCACGTTTAATGTGCTGAGGTGTCGCTGATTCGGGGGAAATCCAACGTCACCTGCCTAATGTTTATACCAATTATGCGAATTATTCCAGCCGATCTTCAGTCCATTCGCAGCCAGTGTTCCTATATAGAGTGCCGTGGGGTTTTCATCGTATCTGAGTTCCACAGTGTTGGGACTCGTAAACCTACCCGTCCACCGATGGCTCGCGCCGCCATACACGGAGGTGCCCCATAGAAAACCGTCTGCGCGTTGGTTGATGATGGCTGGCTCTGTGCTGTTATCATCGTTGAACCACGTTCCGCTTATATTCGGAAGCACATCCTTCATAAACCTCCGAGCGGCATCGTCGCCTCCAATCATCCCCTTCAGTGGGTTAGTGACGGTGATGGAGTAAGGGATCTCAAACGGGATGCGGTCCGCACGATTGTAAAAGCGACCCGCTCCGCTAACGACGTGCTGGGTGGCCCAGTCACTGTCGGCGTCGGCTAAACCTTTCTTGACGGAAAAGAGCCCTTCTCCATCGGGACCCACGCGAAAACTGAACGATTTCCCATCCGGACTCACATAGACAAAGTTGGAGTTGGCCGGCGCGCCGACCAGACGGAATTCAAGCTGGATGTGAAGTCGTCCGTCTGACTGCCGCGTGTAGGTCCATTTGAGATTCACGAGTGGCGCGGCGGAAGCCGACTGTGCGAAGCACAGGCAGGTGAGCAGCGCGAGACAGAGCCAGCGGCGAAGCCGGAAGCAGGTGGATTTTGTGACAGGCGTGGAGTTGGGGTTCGTCTTCATGGATTTGGTTTTTCTGAGTTTTGGTTTGTTTGTCCGCAGCGGCTGCTGTGGTTGTCCAGTATTGCGCCCGCCGGGGCGGTTCTTACGCCACGGGCAGATTATTTTTCCGGAGGGTTGCTTTGCCCGCCGTGGGGAGAGTAGAAGCGCGGCAAAAGCGGCCATGACTGATGAACTCCCAGCGCCCCTACAGCCGCCCGATGGCGCGCCTGCGGTGACCTTGCAGATTCCCGCGGAGATGCAGAATTCACGCGGCCTCGCGACCGCCAGCGCGAACCCCGATGCCACGGTGCCCTACCGCTTCGGCGGGGAGATCGCGCGCGGCGGGATGGGCAGCATCCTCGAGGCGGCGGATTGCAAACTCGGGCGCATCGTCGCGGTGAAAATCATGCTCTCGGAAATGGGCGCGGACGCGGAGCAGCGGCAGCGCTTCATCAACGAGGCCGAGGTGCTTGCCCGCCTCGCGCATCCGAACATCGTGCCGGTGTATGACATCGGTCGCGACGAGGGCGGCCACATTTTCTACACGATGAAGCTCGTGAAAGGCCGCACGCTGCGCGCGATCCTCGACGGCCTGCGCGAGGGTGACGCCGACACGGCAGGGCACTACACGCTGGACCGTCTGCTCACGGTCTTCCGCAAAGTGTGCGACGCGCTCGCCTTCGCGCACTCGCGCGGGATCATCCACCGCGATCTGAAGCCGGAGAACATCATGGTCGGCGAGTTCGGCGAGGTGCTCGTGATGGACTGGGGGCTGGCGAAGCAAATGCGGAGCGCGGAGTGCGAAGTGCGGAATGAAGACCGCAGCGCGACCCGCGATCACTCCGCACTCCACACTCCGCATTCCGAACTTGGAGCTGCGCCTCCGGCCTCCGACGCCGAAACGATCCTCAGCGACGGTTCGGACGCGAAACGCAGGGATGCGCTGCGGCGACTCGCGGCGGGCGGCGACGGGCTGGGCATGACCATCGAAGGCTCCGTCATGGGCACGCCGCAATACATGAGCCCGGAGCAGGCGAGCGGACGCATCGCGGAGATGGACGCGCGTTCGGACATCTTTTCGCTCGGCGGGATCCTCTACACAATAGTCACGCTGCGCCGGCCGGTGGAGGGGACGACGCTGGAGGAAGTGCTGCGCAAGGTCGCCAGCGGAAGCATCACTGCGCCGAGTGAGTTCGATGCGCCCACGGGCCAGTCGCAACGCAGCACCAAGGGCGAAGTGATCTTTCCTCGAAAAAGCGGTTTGGACTGTTGGTAGGTTGTTGAGGTTAGTGGTTATTGTTTTTGGGGAACATTTGTTTTTCGAATTCGAGCGGTGAGCGGTAGCCGAGGGAGCTGTGCCGCCGG
>JBDSAR010000345.1:0-12694 GCA_039922035.1 Chthoniobacteraceae bacterium | reverse complement strand
ACGGGCTGAACTGCGCGACGGGCTTCCAACTTTATAAGGACGGCGTGCTCGTCATGCAGTCGCCGGACATGTGGTTCATGCGCGACACGGACGGCGACGGGAAGGCGGACTGGAAGGAGCGCATCGTCCACGGCCTCGACGCGGCGGACTCGCATCACGAGACGAACTCGATCTGCTACGAGCCGGGCGGCGCAGTCTATTTCAGCGACGGCGTTTTCCATCGCACGAATGTCGAGACGCTGAACGGCCCGGTGCGCAATGTGAACGGCGCGATCTACCGCTACGAGCCGCGCACATCGAAGTTCTTCCGCCACGTGCCGTACAGTTTCGCAAACCCGCACGGGCGCGTGTTCGATTACTGGGGCAATGACCTCATCACCGACGCGACCGGCAATGCGAACTACTTCGGCCCGGCCTTCAGCGGCCACCTCGACACGGGCGCGCACGCAGGCATGAAGCAATTCTGGGAGCGCCCGTCGCGTCCGTGCCCCGGCACTGCGATCCTGAGCAGCCGTCATTTTCCTGACGACTGGCAGGGGCAGTTCCTGAACACGAATGTGATCAGCCTGCAGTCCATCTTCCGCGCAAAAATCACGGAGGAAGGATCGGGCATCAAGGGCGAGACGCTCGAAGCGCTCGTGGACGGCGACATCGCCGCGAACCCGAACTTCCGCCCGAGCGGCGTCGCCGTCGCGCCGGACGGATCGCTCTATTTCATGGACTGGTCGCAGATGCTCATCGGCCATCTCCAGCATCACCTGCGCGATCCGAACCGCGACCACCAGCACGGGCGTATCTACCGCATCACGTTCCCGAGCCGGCCGCTGCTGCAGCCGAAAAAGATCGCCGGCGAGTCAATTGAAAATCTCATCGAGCTGCTGAAGGAGCACGAGGACAACGTCCGCCAGCGCGCGAAGATCGAACTCGACACACACGACACCGCGAAGGTCATCGCCTCCGTGCAAAAGTGGGAGAAGGCGCTCGATAAAATGGACGCCAACTACGAGCACAACCGCCTTGAAGCGCTGTGGGTCCACCAGTGGCACAACATCGTGAATGTCGCGCTGCTGCACGACGTGCTGAAGTCGCCCGAACCCCGCGCCCGCGCGCAGGCCGTGCGCGTGCTCGGCTACTGGCGCGACCGCGTGCCCGGTGCGCTCGCGCTTTTGAAGACCGCTGTGAACGACGAGAATCCGCGCGTCCGTCTCGAAGCCGTGCGTGTCGCGAGCTTCTTCGGCGGCGACGACGTGCCGGCTGCGATCGACCTCACCTACGCGGCGCTCGGCCACGAGATGGATTACTACCTGAACTACACCTACGACGAGACGATGAAGCAGCTCCGCTCGCTCTCGAAGGACTTCGTGCTTCCGAAGGACCCGGCGAGTCTGGCGATGGCGCTGCACAAGCTCTCCGACGGCGAACTCGGCAAGGCCCCCGTGATCGAGCCCGTGCTCATGGAACGCCTCGAACGCAAGACCACGGATGCCGGTGCGCGCGACAACGCGATCAATGAACTCGTGAAGCTGAACAAAACCGATCGCGTGACGGAAATGATCTCCGTCCTCGGCAAGCTCGACGCCAAAGGCGGCAGCGCCAGCGCCGGTGCGCAGGAACTCGCAAAGACACTCGGCCAGAGCACGCCTGCCGATCTCGCGAAGGCCCGCAGCGGCCTCGCCTCGCTCGCGCAGACTGCGAAGCTCGGCCCCGTGCGCAACGCTGCTTGGGCCGCGCTCGTGATCGGCGACTGCAAGCCCGACGCCGTGTGGGCCGCCGCCGCGAACGAATCGCAGCGCAAGGGCCTGATGGACGCGATCGCGTTCATTCCCGACCCGACGCTGCGTGCGAAATTCCAGCCGCTGCTCACCGCCGCGCTCGGCGATGCAAAATTCCGCGGCGGTGCGATGAAGGCGCTCCCACTCATGGGTGCGGAGAATGCGAAGGCGAATTTCAAGATGCTCGTCGCCGGCATGCAGTCGCCCGAGACGCGCACCACTGCCGCTCGCGCCGTCATGCAGCTCCCGCGCGACTCGTGGGACAAGGCGCTGGCCGGTGCCGCCGCCGAGGGCATCCTCACGTGGGCGAAGACCGTCCCGCAGGGCGATCGCACGAAGCAGGATTTCGTGGAGACCGTGCAGACCGGCATGGAATTCGCGAGCCTGCTGCCCGCCGACAGCGCGTCGAAAATCCGCAAGGAACTGCGCGGGCTCGGCGTGAGCGTGTTCGTCGTGAAGACCGTCCACGAGCAGATGCGCTACGACACAACGCGCATCGTCGTGGAAAAGGGCAAGCCGTTTGAAATCATCATCGAGAACCTCGACGCGATGCCGCACAACCTCGTCATCGTGGACTCCGGCACGCGCCAGAACGTGGCCGAGGCCGTGCAGACACGCCGCCCCGATCAGCTCGATAAAAAAGGCCGCGCCTACGTCCCCGAAAAGGACGGTCGCGTGCATGAGGCATCAAAGCTCATCGAGCCCGGCCAAAAGGACACGATCAAGTGGACCGCGCCAAACAAGGAGGGCGAATACGACTACGTCTGCACCTTCCCCGGCCACTGGGCGATCATGTGGGGCAAGATCGTGGTGACGAAGGACGTGGACGCCTACCTCGCCGCGAATCCCGACTCGACGCTGCCCGCGCCCGGAGCGCCGCTGCCGCCGGCAAAACAGTAAGCGCAAATGCGGACGGCAGCGCAAAGCAGACGAGACTTCCAATCTCGCGCGGGAGGATGCGTGGAGGTGGCGGGATGGAGCGGAGCGCGCGTGGAGCGCCGCCCGTCCCGGCGGCCACAAGGACACCACGCGCAGCGTCATTTTTCCTCCCCGGCATCCGGCTTCACGCAAGCTCCGGGGAAAAAGATCAGGCCGGCGGCGTATGTTGTGGCCGGCGGGACGCACGGCGCTCCACTCCGACTCGCTGCGCTCGTCCGCACGAGGTTGGAAAACCTCGCCAACATTGCCTGCCGCCGGCCTCGCCTTTCGCGCCTAATCATCACGCAATTTCCAGACTCCTACACACTCACATGAAACGCACCGTCCTCACACGCATCCTTGTCCCCGCCGTTTTCCTCGGCTCATCGCTGGCGGCCTTCGCGGAGCCAGAATGGATCTGGCTCTCGAAAAACGCGAAGGCTGACGAGAAGGTCACGCTGAAAAAGGAATTTGAGATCAAGGGCGAAGTGAAATCCGCGGTGCTCCAACTGACTTGCGACAATGGCGCGACCGCGGTGATCAACGGGCAGAAGTCCCTCGAAAATCCCGACTGGCAGCAGCCGGTGAAAGGCGATGTGAAGGCGTTGCTCAAGTCGGGAAAAAACGAATTGCGCCTCGATGCGCGCAATCGCGATGGCATCGCCGCCGCGGTGGCCCTGCTGACGATCGAAACTGCTGACGGGCAGAAGATGATCGTCGAGACGAACGGCGACTGGCAGGCCGCGTCCGCTGGCAGCACTGATTTCAAACCCGCAGTCGTCATCGCAAAATACGGCGCAGGCGCTTGGGGAGACGCGCTCGCTCGCGACGGCAAAGGCGGTAAGACCGCGAAGGGCGGAGGCAAGCGCAACATGGACAACGGCTCGGGAGCCGCGACGGATCCTTCGGAGATCCACGTGCCGCCGGGCTTCAAGGTCGAGCTGCTCTACACGGTGCCGAAGGCCGACCAGGGCTCGTGGGTTTCCATGACGGTGGACAAGAAGGGCCGCCTGCTTTGCGGCGATCAATACGGCGCGCTTTACCGCGTGACGCCTCCGGCGATCGGCAGCAAGGAGCAGGCGAAAGTCGAGAAGCTCGATGTGGCCATCGGCGGTGCGCACGGGCTGCTCTACGCGCATGATTCGCTTTTTGTGATGCTGAACGAAAAGGGCGCGCCGGAGGCGAAAGGCCTCGCTTCCGGGCTCTACCGGCTGAAGGACAAGGACGGCGACGATCACTTTGAATCCCCCGTGCTGCTCAGCGAATGCGCCGGCGGCGGCGAGCACGGCCCGCACTCGATGCAGCTCTCGCCGGACGGCAAATCCATCTTCTTCAATTGCGGCAACCACACGAAGCTGCCGGCAAATCTTTCGCTGTCGCGGGCGAAGATGGGCTCGTGGGACGAGGATCATCTGCTGCCGCGCCTGTGGGACGGCAACGGCCACGCCCGCGGCGTCACCGCGCCCGGCGGCTACATTTGTAAAACGGACCCCGAGGGAAAAAAGGTGGAGCTGTTCTGTGCGGGCTTCCGCAATGAGTTCGACTTTGCGTTCGATGCGAATGGCGAACTCTTCGCGTATGATGCGGACATGGAGTGGGACATCGGCTCGCCGTGGTACCGCCCGACGCGCATCAACCACTGCGTGAGCGGCGGCGAATATGGCTGGCGCTCCGGCAGCGGAAAATGGCCATCGTATTACGAGGACAGCCTGCCCGAAGCCGTGGACATCGGCCCCGGTTCGCCGACCGGCGTGGTGTTCGGCACGGGCGCGAAATTTCCCGAGAAGTATCAGCGCGCACTCTACGGCAACGACTGGACCTACGGGACGATGTATGCCGTGCATTTCAAACCCGACGGCGCAGGCATGAAGGCGGTGAAGGAGGAATTCGTCTCCGCAAAGCCGCTGCCGCTCACCGATGTGGTGATCAACCAGCACGATGGCGCGATGTACTTCGGCATCGGCGGGCGTCGCTCGCAGAGCGCCGTGTATCGCGTGACGTATGCGGGCAAGGAATCCACCGCACCCGCGCCCGCCTACGCGCTGACGCCGGAGATGAAGCAGCGGCACGAGCTGGAAAAGCTGCACCTCGAAGGCACGGGCCCCGAGGCAATCGAAAAGGCGTGGCGTTTCCTTGCGAGCAAGGATCACTACCTGCGCTTCGCCGCGCGCATCGCCATCGAGCGGCAGCCGGTGAAGCTGTGGGCCGAGCGCGCGCTCAAGGAAAAGGACACGCAGGCGATCATCGAGGCGTCCATCGCGCTCGCTCGCGTGGGCCGCACCGGCAATCCGAACCCGCAGGAAAACGGCAAGCCCGCGCCGGGCACTTCGTCGGGCGCAGTCGGCGCGGCGAATGCGGAGGATGCGAAGCTGGAGGCGCGCGTCATCGCGCAGCTCGATACGGTGGACTTCAAGAAGCTCGATCTCGATCACCAGCTTCAGCTTCTGCGTGCGTATCAGGTCGTGTTCGCACGGCTCGGCAAACCCGATGCCGCCGCATGTGCAAAGGCTGCGGCGCATTTTGAGCCGCTCTATCCGCAGGCAAATGCGCTCGTGAATCGCGAGCTGTCGCAACTTCTCATCTTCGCCGACTCGAAGAGTGTCGTTGGAAAGACGCTCGCGCTCGTCGCCTCGGCGAAGGACGACGCCACCGCGATCGCCTCCGACGAACTGCTTGCGCGCAACCCCGGATACGCGAAGGCCGCCGAGAGCGCCGCGGCGAGCCGCCCGAACCTCCAGCAAATCGCGCTCATCGCGTCTCTGCGCAATGCGCGCGCCGGATGGACGCCCGCGCTGCGGAAGACGTATTTCTCGTGGTTCCAGCGCACGAGCGAATGGCACGCCGGGAACAGCTTTCCGAAATTCATGGACCACATCCGCACCGAGGCGCTCGCGAATTTCGTGACCGACGCCGCGGAGCGCACCGCACTCGACGAGCTCTCGAAAAAGAAACTCCCCGCCGTGGCCGCGAACGT
Organism: Chthoniobacteraceae bacterium; assembly: GCA_039922035.1. Taxonomy (GTDB): domain Bacteria; phylum Verrucomicrobiota; class Verrucomicrobiia; order Chthoniobacterales; family Chthoniobacteraceae; genus SXWH01. The sequence continues at coordinate 7,030 of JBDSAR010000345.1, read as the reverse complement.
CGTGATGCCGAAGGGCCCTGGCAAAGCCTACTCGACGGACGACGTCGTGGCGCTCACGCAGGGCGCGATGCACGGGCGGAATTTCGAGCAGGGCAAGGCCATGTTCGCCGCGACGCTCTGCGCGCGCTGCCATAAGTTCAACGGCGACGGCGGCAGCATCGGCCCGGACCTCACCGGCGCCGGCAACCGCTACACGATGCGCGACCTTGCGGAGAACATCATAGACCCCTCGAAGGTGATCAGCGACCAGTACGGCACCGAGGAAATCGAGCTGAAGGACGGTTCGTCCGTCGTGGGCCGGATGATCGTGGAGGAAAACGGAAAGCTCTTCCTGATGACGAGCCCGCTCGCGCCGGACGAACTCACCGCCGTGAATTCCGCCGATGTGAAAGGCCGCAAGCCCTTCAACGTTTCCATGATGCCGCCCGGCCTCATCAACACGCTGAACAAGGACGAACTGCTCGACCTCGTCGCGTTCATGGTCAGCGGCGGGAATCCGAAGGATAAGGCGTTTCAAAAATAGCGCGCGCGGTGTAAAGTCCGCCCACCCCAAAAACAGGCTGCCATGAAACCGAAGTTGAAATTCATCCTCTCGGGTGCCATCGCACTCGCAGTGCCGGACTTTGCGCCCGCCGCGGAGAAAGTTTCGTTCAACCGCGACATCCGGCCGATCCTTTCGGACATCTGCTTCACGTGCCACGGGCCGGATGTGTCGAAGATCAAAGGCGGGCTGCGGCTCGACAACAAGGAGTCGGCGATGAAGGGCGGCGAGTCCGGTCCCGCGATCGTGCCGGGCAAGCCGGAGGAGAGCGAAGTTTACAAGCGGCTGATCACGCACGACGCGGACGACTTCATGCCGCCGAAGAAGAGCGGCAAGACGCTGAAGCCGGAGCAGGTCGATGCCTTCCGCCGCTGGATCGCCGAGGGCGCGGAGTATCAGGGGCACTGGTCTTTCATCAAACCCGAGCGGCCGGCGGTGCCGACCAAGGCGGCAAATCCGATTGATGCTTTCGTGCTCGCACGGCTCGAAAAGGAGAACCTCAAGCCGCAGCTCGAGGCGCCGAAGGAAACGCTCATCCGCCGAGTGACGCTCGACCTCACGGGCATCCCGCCGACTCCTGCGGAAGTGGACGCTTTCCTCGCGGACAAATCGCCGGATGCTTACGGGAAGCTCGCGGATCGCGTGCTCTCTTCGCCGCGCTATGGCGAGCACATGGCGGCGCGCTGGCTGGACTATGCGCGCTATGCGGACAGCAACGGCTTCCAGTCCGACACCCAGCGGCACATGTGGCATTGGCGCGACTGGGTCATCAATGCCTACAACCAGAACAAGCCGTTCGATCAGTTCACCATCGAGCAGCTCGCGGGGGATCTCATTCCGAATGCGCAGCGTGACCAAATCGTCGCGACGGGTTTCAATCGCAATCACCGGCTGAATGGCGAGGGCGGGCGCATCGTCGAGGAGTGGTTCGCGGAGACGGTGATCGATCGCGTGGAGACCACGGGCCTCACGTGGATGGCGCTCACTTTCAACTGCTGCCGCTGCCACGATCACAAATACGATCCGATTTCGCAGAAGGAGTTCTACCAGCTCTTCGCGTTCTTCAATTCGAACAACGAAAACGGCGTGCTCGACGACTTCGGCGGCGCGGGCCGCACGCGGCGCGGAGGAAATTCGCGTCCGGTCCTGGCGCTGCCGTCGCCGGAGCAGGAGGCGCAGATCGCGAAACTCGAAAAATCAGTGAAGGACGCGGAGGCCGGCGTGACTGCGGCAAACAAGGAACTCGCCGCGGCGCAGACTGCGTGGGAGCCGAAGTTCCGCGCGGAGATGCAGCGCGGCATGAAGCCGTGGACGATGCTGGAGCCGAAGGAAGTTCGCAGCGACGGCGGTGCGACATTTTCCAAGCAGGCCGATGGCTCGTATCTCGCGAGTGGGATCAATCCGCCATTTGATCAATACCTCATCGTTTCGCCGATTCCGCAGGGCACGTTCAGCGGGCTGCTGCTCGAAGTCTTTCCGGATGATTCGCTGCCGAACAAGAGCCTCGGTCGCAACTCGAATGGCAACTTTGTGCTCACCGATGTGATTGCGGAAATCAACGCGCCGGGGCTCGCGAAGCCGATGCGAGCGACATTCACGCGCGCGGAGGCGGACTACAATCAGAAGGGCTACGAAGTCGGCCTGATCGTGCAGGGCGTGCAGGAAAAGCCGGCGCGCGGCAAAGGCGGGAAGAAGAGCCAGGGCTGGGCGATTGACGGGCCGACGAAGCGCGACGCGCGCAAGGCGATGTTCATCGCGGGCACGCCGCTCACGGTGCCTCCGAATGCGACGCTGAGCGTGACGCTGCGGCATGACTCAATCGCGAATCACAACATCGGGCGTTTCCGTCTTTCGATGACTTCGCTGCCGCCCGCGACGGTGAAGATCGATGGCGCGAAAGTGGCGCCGTCCATCATGGCGGCGATCGATACGGAGCCCGCGAAACGCACACCGGCGCAACGCACGGAACTGGCGAAATTTTTCCGCGAGAATGCCGACAATCCGGCGAAGCGCGCGGAGGCCGCGGTCGCAGCCGCGAAGAAGTCGCTCGATGCGGTGTATGCGGATGTGTCGAGCACGATGGTCATGGAGGAGCTGCCGCAGCCGAAGGAGGCCCGCCTTTTGAAACGCGGCGAATACGACAAGCCCGGCGACGCGGTGCCGCGCGCGCTGCCCGCGGTGTTCCCGCCGCTGCCTGCGGGCGCGCCGAACAACCGGCTCGGCTTCGCGAAGTGGCTCGTGAGCGGCGAGCATCCGCTGACGGCGCGCGTGTGGGTGAACCGCGAGTGGGAGCGTTTTTTTGGCACGGGCCTCGTAAAGACTTCGGAGAATCTCGGCTCGCAGGCGGAGTGGCCGAGCCATCCCGAGTTGCTCGACTGGCTGGCGACAGAATTTGTGCGGCTGAAGTGGGACATGAAGGCGATGCAGAAGCTCATCGTGATGAGCGCGACGTATCGGCAGTCGTCGCGCGTGACGCCGGAACTGATCGCGAAGGATCCCGAGAACCGGCTGCTCGCGCGCGGCCCGCGCTTCCGCCTCGGCGCGGAATCACTGCGCGACCAGGCGCTCGCGATCAGCGGATTGCTCGTCGAGAAAATCGGCGGGCCGAGCGTGAAGCCCTACATGCCCGCCGCGGTGTGGGACGAGACGAGCGTTTATGGCGACATGCGGAACTACAAGGAGGACGCCGGCGAGGGACTTTACCGCCGCACGCTCTACACGATCTGGAAGCGCACCGCCGCGCCGCCGACGATGACGATGTTTGATTCGCCTTCGCGCGAAATCTGCACTGTGAAACGCTCGCGAACGAATACGCCGCTGCAGGCGCTCGCGTTGCTGAACGAGAAGACCTACATCGAAGCCGCGCGCGTGCTCGCGCAGCGCATGATTGCCGAGGGCGGCAGCACGCCTGAGCAACGCATCGCATGGGCCTTCCGCCGCGCGACCTCGCGCGCTCCGCGCGCGGACGAACTGCAAGTCCTTGTGGCCGGTCTCGCAAAGCGCACCGCGCGCTTCCAGCAGTCGCCCGAAGAGGCCGCGAAAATCCTGGCCGTTGGCGAAGCGAAGCCCGACGCGAAGCTGAACCCCATCGAACTCGCGGCGTACACCTTCACGGCGAACGTGCTGCTGAATCTCGACGAGGTCGTGACGCGCGAGTAGCACGCTCCGACCGCATCCGCAGTTCGATCCGGCCCGAAAATTTTGATCAATCAATTCATGATTCACAAACGCACTCCATCAGCCCCTTCACTCGTCCTCGCCGTTGCCAGCGTCCTCGCGGCCACGCCCGCTTTTACCGCACCGCCAGCCCCTGCTGCTGCTGCATCCACGAAGTCCGCGCTCGTGCCGCCGCCCGCGCCGGAGCCTGCGCCGATGCCGCCGAAGGATCAGGCGACTCCGCTGCTGAAACAGATCCCCGCGCTTTCGCCGGCGGATGAGCTGAAGACGATCCATCTGCCCGACGGCTATCGGCTGGAGCTGGTGCTGAGCGAGCCGGACATCAAGGAGCCGATGGCGATCGCGTTCGATGGGAACGGGCGGATGTATGTCGTGGAGATGCGGACTTACATGCAGGACATCGATGGCACGGGTGAGCATGATCCGAAGAGCCGCGTGTCGCGCCATGAGAGCACGAAGGGCGATGGGAAATACGACAAGCATACCGCCTTTGCGGACAACCTCGTCATCCCGCGCATGGTGTTGCCGCTGCAGGATTCCGTGCTCATCGGCGAGACGGATACGAATGACGTGAATGAATTCCGCGACAAGAACGGCGATGGCGTGTCGGATGAAAAGAAGGCGTGGTATGAGGGCGGGCCGCGCGGCGGGAACATGGAGCACCAGCCGAGCGGACTCACGTGGGCGATGGATAATTGGATCTACACGACCTACAACGCGTACCGGTTGCGGTGGAATCCGAAGGGTCCGGCGCTGAAGGAACCGACTGCGCCGAATGGCGGACAGTGGGGACTTTGTCAGGATGATTTCGGGAAGCCGTGGTTTTCAAATGCGGGCGGCGAGAAGGGCGTGTGGAATTTTCAGACGCACGTCGCGTATGGCGCGATCAATGTGCCGAGCCAATGGGATGATTCGTGGATGACGGTGTGGCCGGCGGTCGGGCTGTTCGACGTGCAGGGCGGAAAAGGGCGGCACCGCGATGACGGGACGGTGAATCACTTCACGGCTTCGTGCGGGCAGGAGATTTTCCGCGGCGATCGCCTGCCGGCGGAATTGCGCGGGAATGTGTTCTTGCCCGAGCCGGTGGGACGGCTCATCCGGCGCGGTGTCGTCGAGGTGAAGGATGGCATCACGACCCTGAAGAATCCGTATGCGCAGTCGGAGTTCATCCGCAGCATCGATCCGAATTTCCGCCCGGTGGACATGAAGACGGGGCCGGACGGCTGCCTCTACATCGTGGATGCGTATCGCGGGATCATTCAGGAAGGAAATTGGGTGAAGGCCGGCTCGTATCTGCGTCCGCAGGTGGAGCGGAATGGGCTGCAGAACAACACGAACCACGGGCGTGTGTGGCGGCTCGTGCACAAGGATTTTGCGCCCGGCCCGCAGCCGAGGATGCTCGATGAAAAATCCGCGCAGCTCGTCGCGCACCTCGAACATCCGAACGGCTTCTGGCGCGACACTGCGCAGAAACTGCTCGTCGTGCGGCAGGATCAGTCGGTCGTCCCCGCGCTGCAGACGATGGCGCGCAGCAGCAAGAACCCGCTCGCACGCGCACACGCGATGTGGACGCTGGAAGGTCTCGGGGCACTCGATGCGACGCTCGCGCGTGAGAAGCTGAAGGACGAAAATCCGCGCGTGCGTGAAAATGCGATCCGCGCGACGGAGTCGCTGATCAAGGCGGGCGACAAGTCGCTCGTGGCGGACATTTCCGCGCTGGCGACGGACAAGGATCCGAACGTCGTCATCCAGGTGATCGGCACGGCGAAGATCCTGAATTTTCCCGAATGGGAAAAGCTCACGCAGACCACGATCACTGCGAGCAAGTCGGCGGGCGTGCAGGAAATCGGCAAGGCGCTCATCACCGTCGCGAAGCCGATGGATTCGAATGTCTTCAGCAAGGAGCAGATCGTCGTGTTGAAAAAGGGCGAGGCAATTTACAAGGAGCTGTGCTTCGCATGCCACGGATTCGACGGCAAAGGCATGCCCATGCAGGGCCAGGCCGCGGGCGTGACGATGGCACCGCCCTTTGTCGGATCAAAAACCGTGGCGGGGCATCGCGACGGTCCCGTGCTCGCGCTGCTGCACGGTCTCGCCGGGCCGGTGAATGGCAAGGCGTACGAGGCGCAGATGGTCTCGATGGCGGGCAATTCCGACGAATGGATCGCCTCGGTCGCGAGCTATGTGCGGAACAGTTTCGGCAATAGCGGCGCATTTGTGACGCCCGCCGAGGTGAAACGCCTGCGCGCCGCGACGAAGGATCGCACGCAGCCTTGGACGCAGACGGAACTCCTCGCTGCGCTGCCGAAGCCGCTCGGTGACTCAAAGCAATGGAAGCTCACCGCCAGCGTGAATCCCGCGGGCTGCAGCGCCGTCGTGGATGGCGACGCAAAATCGCGCTGGGACACGAAAACGTCGCAGACGCCGGGGCAGTGGTTTGAGATTGAACTGCCCGCAGAGACGGAGATCGCCGGTGTGCGCCTCGATGCAGCGAAGTCGGCAAATGACTTCCCGCGCGGCTACAAAGTCGAGCTGAGTGCGGACGGCAAGACGTGGGGCAAGCCGGTCGCCGAAGGCAAAGGCAACGGGCCGATCACGGACATCCCGTTTGCGCCCGCGAAGGCGAAGTTCATCCGCATCACGCAGACGGGATCGGTGAACGGGAAGTTCTGGAGCATCCACGAACTCGCGGTGCTGAAGTCGGGCGGCAAATTCTGATCCCCGATCGCTAGCCATGAAATCCATCCCAGCCTCGTCGTTGCTCAGCATCATGCTGGCCGTGACGGCTGGGGCGGCACCGCTCCCGCCGGATCACGCGGAGCGGATGACGAAGGGGCTGGAGATTTTCCGCAACGATGTCGCGCCGCTCCTGAAGGAGCACTGCGTGAAGTGTCACGGCGGCGAAAAGACGAAGGGCGACCTCGATCTCGTGACGCGCGAGGGCCTGCTAAAGGGTGGCGCGGATGGCGTGGCGGTGGTGCCGTTCAGCGCGGCGGAGAGCAAGGTGATGAAGATGCTCCGGCACGAGGAGGAGCCCTATATGCCGGAGAAAAAGCCGCGCCTGCCTGATGCGGCGATCACGAAATTTACCGCGTGGATTGATGCCGGCGCGCCGTATTCCGAGCCGCTCATCGAAGGGCGCAAGCCGGCGCGGGATCGCTCGGTGGTGACGGCGGAGGACAGGCAGTGGTGGGCGTTTCAGCCGCTGGCGAAGGTGACAATACCCACGTGCACCTCGCCCAATCCGGTCACGGCATTTGTGTTGTCGAGAGCGGCGGAAAAAAAGCTCACGCTCGCCGCGCCTGCGGACGC
>JBDSAR010000344.1:0-3312 GCA_039922035.1 Chthoniobacteraceae bacterium | reverse complement strand
ATCGCGCTGATGCGCGCGCACGGCATCACGGGCTGGCGGCGGAACGCGCCGCTTTTCGGCAAACCGGATTTCGTCTTCCGCGCGGCGAGGCTCGCCGTGTTTGTGGATGGCTGCTTCTGGCACGCCTGCCCGCGCCATGCGACGATGCCGCGCAACAATCGCGCATTTTGGAAGGCGAAGCTCACACGCAACGCGGCCCGGGACCGCGAGGTGACGCGCGCGTTGCGCAAGACGGGCTGGCGTGTATTGCGGGTGTGGGAATGCGCGCTGAAGACGAAACGCGCGGCGGCGACGCTGCGGCGGATTGAGCGGGCGCTACTTTCCTAGCTTCGCGACGATCTCGTCAGTCAGCTTCTGCACGAGCGCCTCGATCTCCGCGTTGCTTGCGGCCGGATCGTTCGTCATCGGATTGAAAGGCGTGACGGGCGATGAACATCCGTGTGAGCCGCACATCGTCGTCCACGGATCCACTTCGCAGAGGCCGGCGGGCTTGAGGTCGTAGCGGTCGTCGGGGAGGCCGAGGCTCTTCTTGATGTTGAGCAGCTCGGGCAGCTTGTCGCACGGGATGGACGCGCTGCCAGGAATCGCCTGAGCAAGAATCACCGTGCGGCAATACGCATCGGTGATCTCCATTTTGAAATACGCGTCCTCGACGGATTTGCCCCAGCAGATGACGCCGTGGTTGCCCATGAGGATGGACTGATGCTTCGGCGCGAGCGGGAAAATCTCCGCGGCGATCTCCGGCGAACCGGGGGTCTTGTAAGGCGTGTAGGCGACGGTGCCGACGAACACTTCCAGCTCGGGGATGAGGCGCGGCGGCGGCTGCATGCCTTTGATCGCGAACGCACCCGCGTGGACCGGATGCGCGTGGCACACGCTCACGGCTTCCGGTGTGGAGTGGAAAATCGCCATGTGCGTGGTGATTTCGCTCGAGCGTTTCCAAGTGCCGCCGAGTTGCTTTCCCTTGCCGTCCACCATACACATCATGTCGGGCGTCATGAAACCCTTGCTCACGCCCGTGGGCGTGCAGATGAAGCGGTCGGGACCGAGCCGCGCGGAAATGTTGCCGCCATTGCCATCGCAATACTCGCGCGCCCAGATGCGCCGGCCGATGTCGCAGATCTGCTCCTTGATCGTGGTCGCTTCTTTCGAGGCAAAAAGTGCGATGTCTGCGGCGCTGTATGCAGCGGCTGCGGGTGACACAGCAGCCGGCTTCGCATCGCCCGATGATGCCGGCGCGGCATCGTCATAGACGACCTTCACGCCGGCTTCGGTGAAAATGTCCTTCGCGCCGGGCGTGAGACGAATCTCGCCGTTCTGCCTGAATTCCTTCGCGGCAGTTTTCACGAAATCCGCGGCTTCTTTCTGGGTGATCAGTTTCATAGATTATTCCTTGTAAAAAATTTCGTCCACGAGCGCGGCGCAGTATGCGTCCACGGGGGTTGGCTTCTCAAACGGGCACGCCGCCTCGCGGCCTTCGCTGATGGCGATTTGCTGGCCGACTCCGGCTCCGAGCTGATCGTAAACGACGATCGCCGGGTCGTATTTTTCCTCGCCGGAAAACGTGCCGGTCTTCCACGGCAGCGTGAGCATGAGTCGCTCGCCGACATACTTTGGCGAACGCACCGAGAGCGTCACGCGGCCGATGACCGTGCCCATTCTCATAGCGCGAGACTCCTTTCGGGGTCGATGATGCCCATCACGCTCCACCTCGCCGGGCTGAGTTTGTTGCCGACCATCTTGCGCGCTTCGCTGCCATCGCTCGAAATCATCACCTTCTGCCCGATGCCCGCGCCGAGATTATCGAGCACGATCTGCGGAGCGAGATCAGGACTGTCCGGCATCGCGATGAGCAGCCGCCAGCCGTCGAGGCTCTTGTGCTTCACCGTCGAGGTGACGTGTCCTTTGATCGTCGCGAGTCGCATTCGGTCGTTTAGAAAAGATTGAGATTTTCGACCATCACGCAGCGGCGTGAACGGGTGAATGTCATCGGTGTCGTGACGCCTTCGCCGGTTGGTGTGGCGACGGAGAAACTGAGGAAGCCTTCGCCGCCGAGGCCGAGGCCGGTCATGCACGGGCCGTTCTTGATGAAGAGCGTCGTGTCCACGAGCTGCGCCATTTTGGTGAGGTTGCGGATGTTCTGCGAATGCATGATCGCGGTGTGCTTGTAGTTGTGCTCGGCCTTGATCGCTTCGTTGATGGCCACGTCCACATTCGGCACGCGCACGACCGGGATGAAGGGCATCATCTGCTCCTCATCCACGAAAATGTGATCCGCCTTCGTCTCGCCGAAGAGCAGTTGCGTGCCCGCCGGAACGTCGAGCCCGATGGCCTTCGCGAGCACCGCGGCGTCGCGGCCCACGAGGTCGCGGTTCACGACCGGATGCGGACAGCCCGCGCCTTTTCCCTGCGGGAAAACGAATGCCTTCTCCGCGAGCGCCTCGACTTGCTTGGCATCGAGTTGCACCGCTCCGGCACGCTTCAGCGCAGCCATGAGTTTGTCCGCGACGGCTTCGACGACGAACACCTCCTTCTCGCCGATGCAGAGCAAATTGTTGTCATAGCTCGCACCTTGGATGATGCACTTCGCCGCGTGATCGAGATCCGCGGTTTCGTCCACGACGACCGGCGGATTGCCGGGGCCGGCGCACACGGCGCGCTTGCCCGTCTTCATCGCTGCCGCGACGACCGCAGGGCCGCCGGTGACGCAGAGCAGTTTCACCGCGGGATGTTTGCAGAGCGCGTCGAAAGTATCGAGCGTCGGCTTCACGACGGTCGTGAGCAGGTCGCTGATTCCCGTCTCCTGAAAAATCGCCTCGTTATAGGCGCGGATCGCGAGCGCCGCGACTTTGCAGGCCGCAGGATGCGTGTTGTAAACGACCGCATTGCCCGCCGCGATCATGTTGATCGCATTGCCCGTCAGCGTCGGCACGCTGTGTGTCGAGGGCGTCACCGCGCCGATCACGCCCCACGGCGCGTAATCAATGACCGTCAGGCCGAAGTCACCGCTGAACGCCATGCGCTCGAGAAATTCCACGCCGGGAACAAGGTCGCCGCAAATCTTGAGCTTCTCGATCTTGTGATCGAGCCGCCCGATTTTCGTCTCGGCCATTTCGATCGTGCCCCACTCCTGCGCCTTCGCGACGCACATCTTGCGAATGACGTTGATCGCCTTGCGCCGCGCGGAGACGCCGAGTTCGCGCAGCTTTTCAAACGAGCGATGAGCCGCCTCGCACGCGTCCTCCATTTTTTCATACACGCCAAATGAGGTCGCGGATGAAGGAGCCGCCTTCGGCTGTGAGGCGAGCCGCG
>JBDSAR010000343.1:0-5034 GCA_039922035.1 Chthoniobacteraceae bacterium | reverse complement strand
GGCGAAAGACAGCATGGCAGCGACGCAAAGGTGCGCAGAAAGACGGACGGGGAATCTCATGGGGCGGCGCAAGTAATGCGAAGGCCCGGCGTTCCGCCAAACAATTCCTCGCCACATTTCCTCCACGTCATTCCTACGACCGACGTGGCGGGCTTGCATTCCACCGGGCGGCACAGGAGACACACCCGTACGATGCACGAGAATTCCACACAGACTCCGCGCGCATTGCGGTGATGTATGAGCGACACGATGAAAATCCCGCTGCGAACAATCCTACCTGTGCTCTCCGGCTTTGCCGCTGCAGTCGTCGCGGCACCCGTGGATTTCGTGCGCGATGTGCGGCCCATTTTTGAAAAGCACTGCCACGAGTGCCACGGCGAAAAGAAGCAGAAGTCCGGCCTGCGCCTCGACGTAAAATCTGCGGCGATGAAGGGCGGCGACGAGCACGGTGCGAGCATCATCGCAGGCAAGGCGCAGGAAAGCCCGCTGCTCAAACTGATCACCAGCACCGACAAGGACGAGTGGATGCCTCCGAAAGGTGATCGCTTGCCGGCAGCAGAGGTCGCGACAGTCACGCGCTGGATCAACGAAGGCGCGCCGTGGCCCGATGGCGCGGATCTCGTGAAGCTGAAGGACAAGCGCGATCACTGGTCGTTCAAGCCGCTCTCAAATCCTGCACCGCCGGGCGTGAAGGACACGGCATGGCCGCGCGGAGAGATTGACCGGTTCATCCTCGCACGGCTGGAAAAGGGAAGGCTGCACCCTTCCGCGGAAACGGATCGTGTGTCGTGGCTGCGGCGCGTGTCCTTCGATCTCACCGGCCTGCCGCCGACGCCCGCGCAGTTCGCGGCATTCGTGAACGACAAGGACGAAAATGCCTTCGAGCGCGCCGTGGATGCGCTGCTCGCATCGCCGCGCTACGGCGAGCGCTGGGCGCAGCACTGGCTCGATGTCGTGCGCTATGCGGACACACACGGCTTCGAGGTGAACACCGAGCGGCCAAACGCGTGGCCGTATCGCGACTACGTGATCCGCGCGTTCAACAGCGACACGCCGTATGATCGTTTCATTCGGGAGCAAATCGCCGGGGACGCGATGGGCGAGGATGCGGCGACGGGATTTCTCGTCACCGCGTCGGTGCTGCTGCCGGGGCAGATTGGAAAGGACGAGCCATCCCTCCGACTTGCGCGGCAGGATTCGCTCGACGAGATCGTGATGAACATCGGGCAGACTTTCCTCGGGCTCAGCGTCGGCTGCGCGCGGTGTCACGATCACAAGTTCGATCCCATTCCGCAGCGGGACTACTACGCGATGCAGGCGTTCGTCGCGGGAGTGGAATACAAGGATCGCAAACTGCGCACGCCCGAGGCCGAGGCCGCACGCCAGGAAGCCGCCGCTGCAAAAGCGCGCATCGCGGAACTGGACACGCAGCTTGCGCGTTTTGTGCCGCTCGCAAAAGCGGGTGCGGAACGACCGCCGGTGAATCCGCGCGAGAACACGGATCGATTCACGCCGATGAAGGCAAAGCGGGTGCGCTTCACGATCAAGGCCACGAACAACCTGGAGCCGTGCATTGACGAATTGGAAGTGTTCGACACGACGGGCCGCAACGTGGCGCTCGCGAGCGAAGGCAGCGTGCCGAGTTCCTCGGGCAATATCATCGTCGCCGACCGGCACGACTTGAAGCACATCAACGACGGCCTCTACGGCAATTCGCGCAGTTGGATGTCGAACGAAAACGGCGGCGGCTGGGTCGCGCTGGAATTCGCACAGGAACACACCATTGATCGCGTGGTGTGGGGACGTGATCGCGACGGGAAATTCAAGGATCGGCTCGCGACGGACTACGTGATCGAGATCGCAGACGCGTCCGGCGAATGGCGCGTGGCTGCTGATTCGACCGACCGGCGGAAATTCGACCCAAAGGACAAAAAGCCCGTCGAGTTTTCCAGCAAAGGCCTCACGAAAAACGAAGGAAAGGAAGCAGCCGACCTCATGCGTGAGCGCACTGCTGCCACTGCGAGGATGCGTGCCGCCGAAGAATCCGGAAATGTTTTTGCCGGAACATTCCGCACGCCGGACGAAATCCACGTGCTCAATCGTGGCGATGCGGAGCAGCCGAAAGACCTCGTGACGCCTGCCGTGCTCAGCGCGATCGGTTCCGTAAAATTGCCGAACGAAACCGACGAGCAGGCACGGCGAAAGGCGCTCGCCGACTGGATCGCGAGTCCGCGGAATCCGCTCACCGCCCGCGTGATGGTGAACCGGATCTGGCAGGGGCACTTTGGCACCGGGCTGGTGGAGACGCCGAGCGACTTCGGAAACAGCGGGCTGAAGCCGACACATCCCGAATTGCTCGACTGGCTCGCGGGCGAGTTCATCCGCAGCGGATGGAGCGTGAAGCACATGCACCGGCTCATCGTGCTGTCGGCTGCGTACCGGCAATCTTCCGCAGCCATCGGCGGAGAAAGTGCCCGCCTGCTCCCGTCGGCAGCTACGATGGATGCCGACGTGCGCCTGCTCTGGCGCTTCCCGTCACTGCGGCTCGAGGCGGAGATGATCCACGACTCGATGCTCGCGGTGAGCGGACAGTTGAACACGAAGATGTATGGCCGCGGCTTCGATTTGTTCGACAAGCGCGGCGGCCTGAGCGGTTTCCGGCCCGTCGAAAATTTCACCGGTGACGGCCTGCGCCGCATGATCTACGCGCACAAGGTCCGCCGCGAACGCGAGGCGGTTTTCGGCGCGTTCGACTGTCCGGATGCCGGGCAAAGCACCGCACGCCGCCGCGAATCCACGACTCCGATTCAGGCGCTCAATCTTCTCAACAGCCGCTTCACACTCGATGCGTCCGGTGCCTTTGCCACTCTCATGAAACGGGAAGCCGGCGACGACACAGCCGCGCAAATCCGCCGTGCGTATCAGTCCGCGCTGAGCCGCGATCCGTCGGGCGATGAACTGCGCGACGCGGAAACCATCGTGCGCACACATGGTCTCGCGACACTCTGCCGCGCACTTTTCAACTCCAACGAATTCCTCTTCGTGCCATGACGCCCCGCAAAGAATTTCTCTCCACCGAAGGCCGCGCGTTGCTCGACCGCCGCCAGTTTCTCTCGAATAGCGCGACCGCCCTCGGCTCGATCGCGCTCACGAGTCTGCTCGGTCGCGATGGATTGCTGGCGGGCTCACCGGATGTCTGGCGACCAACGATCGATCCGGCGCATCCCTACGCTCCGCGTGTGCCGCACTTCGCACCGAAGGCGAAGAACATCGTCGTGATTTTTTGCGCGGGTGCGGTGAGTCAGCTCGAAACGTGGGACTACAAGCCCGATCTCATCAAGTGGGACGACAAGCCGTTGCCCGGCGGGCCGAGTGTGACCTTCCAAGGCCCGGCGGGAAATCTCGCGCGGCCGCAGTATGAGTTCCGTCCGCGCGGACAGACCGGAAAATGGGTGAGCGACATGATTCCGCACCTCGCGGAACTGACGGACGACATCGCGTTCGTGCATTCGCTCACGAGCAAGTCGAACACGCACGGGCCGGCGGAAAACTTCCTCTCGACCGGATTCAATCTCGACGGCTTTCCCTCGCTCGGCTCGTGGCTGACGTATGCGCTCGGCAGCGAAAATCAGGATCTGCCGGCGTATGTCGCGATCCCCGATCCGCGCGGCGTGCCGCAGGCGGGCTCGAACAACTGGGGCCCGGGATTTCTGCCCGCGGCATTCCAAGGCACCACGCTCAGCGCCAAAGATCCCGTGCGGCATCTCGCCGCGCCGGGCATTTCATCCGAAACGGATCGCGCCACGCGATCGCTGTTGCAGCGGATGAATGCGCGGCATCTCGAACAGCATCCCGGCGACGGCAAACTCGCCGCGCGCATCGCCAGCTACGAACTCGCCGCGCGGATGCAGCTCAGCGTGCCGGAGATCAGCGATCTCAGCACAGAACCTGCGCACATTTTGAAAATGTATGGCGCGGACGACAGGCAGAACGCGGACAAGGCCGGGTTCGCGAAGAACTGCATCCTCGCGCGGCGACTCATCGAACGCGGCGTGCGCTTCGTGCAGCTTTTCAACGGTGCGTATGCGAGCGGCGGCAAGCTGAACTGGGACGGACACAACGCGCTCAAGGAACAATACGACGTGCATGCCGCGATCCTCGACCAGCCCGCTGCCGCGCTCATCCGCGATCTGAAACAGCGCGGACTGCTCGATGAGACGCTCGTCGTGTGGTGTACGGAATTCGGACGGATGCCCTTTTTCCAAAAAGGCGCGAAGGGCCGCGATCACAATCCCGACGGCTTCACGTGCTGGCTCACGGGCGCAGGCGTGAAGCCCGGCGTGAGCCACGGCGTGACGGATCACTTCGGCCAGAAGGCGGTGCTGGACATCCACCCGCTCTACGATTTCAACGCGACGATCCTCCACCTGCTCGGCCTCGATCACGAGCGGCTCACCTTCGAGCACAACGGCGTGCAGCGCCGCCTGACAAACGTGGAGGGAAAAGTGATCCGGGAATTACTCACGTGAAGATCACGCGGACGCACCGGACCTCGCCGCAACGGGGCCGGATTGCCATTGCCGTTCGCACCCAGCGCCGATAGGGCCGTGCCATGCGCGCGACATTCCCCCTCCTCGCTCTCGCCCTGCTGACGCCACATCTGCACGCGGATGACTGGCCGCAATTTCGCGGCGAGCACCGCGATGCGGTCTGGAACGAGGCGGGCATCATGCAGACCTTCCCTGCTGAGGGACTAAAAATCACGTGGCGCGCTGCGGTCGGCAACGGCCTGTCGAGTCCCGTCATCGCGAAGGGTCGCGTCTATCTCGTGGACTCTGAGCTGAAGAAGCCCAAGGCGCGGGAGAACGTCCGCTGTCTCGACGAGAAGACGGGGCAGCCGGTGTGGACTTTCACCTACGACGCGACTTATCCCGACTGGGCTTTCGCGCCGGACCAGAAGGCCGGCCCCAACTCGACGCCCATCGTCCACGGCGGCAAAATCTATTCAGTCGGCCAGATGGGCGACCTGCTCTG
>JBDSAR010000342.1:0-20486 GCA_039922035.1 Chthoniobacteraceae bacterium | reverse complement strand
CGCACGCGATGCGACAGTATCTCGATTTGCTCCGCCATGTGCAGGACCACGGACGCTTCAAGGCGGACCGGACGGGCACGGGCACACACAGCCTTTTCGGCGCGCAGGTGCGCTTTGATCTCACCGCGGGCTTTCCACTTCTCACGACGAAAAAAGTCCACACGCGCAGCATCATTCATGAGCTGCTGTGGTTCTTAAAAGGCGAGACGAACACCCGCTACCTGCGCGAAAACGGCGTAACGATCTGGGACGAGTGGGCCGACACCGAGGGCAATCTCGGCCGCGTGTACGGCGCGCAGTGGCGCGACTGGCGCGGCGCGGATGGGAAGCACGTGGATCAGATCGCGAACGTCATCGCGCAGATCAAAAAGAACCCCGACAGCCGCCGACTGATCGTGAGCGCCTGGAACCCCGCGGAGATCGAGGGCATGGCGCTGCCGCCGTGCCACTCGCTGTTTCAATTCTACGTGAGCGAGGGCGAACTGAGCTGCCAGCTCTACCAGCGCAGCGCGGATATTTTTCTCGGCGTGCCCTTCAACATTGCGAGCTATGCGCTGCTCACGCACATGGTCGCGCAGGTGTGCGGGCTGCGCGCCAAGGAGTTCGTCCACACCTTCGGCGACCTGCATCTCTACGCAAACCACGTCGAGCAGGCGAAGCTCCAGCTTTCGCGCGAACCGCGCGCGCTGCCGGTGCTGAAATTGAATCCAGACGTGAAGGACATCTTCGCGTTCAAGTTCGAGGATTTCACGTTCGAGGGCTACGACCCGCACCCGGTGATCAAAGCGCCGATCGCCGTTTAGATTCCACCTCCGTGAAAGCCATCGCCGCCATGTCGCTGAACCGCGTGATCGGGAACGGCGGGCAGATTCCATGGCACCTGCCGGAGGACTTCAAATGGTTCAAGCAGCTCACCACCGGCGGCATCGTGCTGATGGGCCGAAAGACTTTCAACAGCCTGCCGAAGCCGCTGCCGAACCGCACCAACGTCATCTTCACGCGAGCGCCCATGATGCTCGCGCGTGATCCGGAATTTGCCGCGCGCTGCGGTGTGAAGCCGGTCGTGGGCCACTGGAATGCACGGCTGCGACGCGGCCCGGCGCAGCTCGGATTTGAGCGCATCGCCAATCGCGAGGTGTGGCTCGTGCGCAGCGTGGAGCGCTTTCTCGCAGCGCTGAAAAAGCACAAGCCGCAGCGCGAGGTGTTCGTCATCGGGGGCGCGCAGATTTACGAACGGATGCTGCCGCTGTGCACCGATCTGTATCTCACCGTCGTGCCACGCATCGTCGAGGGCGACGCGTTCTTCCCGGAGTTCGAGCACCAGTTTGATTTTGCGGACATCGCGCTGAAGACCGCGGACTTCGAGGTGCGGCACTACCGGCGGAATGCCCGCGCCTGAGCGATGAGGCTCGTCGCGTTCATTGCGAAGACGCTCGCGCGTCTCGACCCGCCGGCCATCGCACGCGATCCCACGCTGCCGCCTGTCGTGCTCGTCCATGGGATTTTTTCGAGCGGCGACGACATGGAACGGCTCGCCCGGCACCTGCGCTCGCAGGCTCGCGAGGTTTTCCAGCCGACGCTCACGCCAAACGGCGGCCACGCGCCGATTGAGGATCTCGCGCGACAGCTCGCTGATTTTGTCTCGGAGAAAGTCGGCGCACGGCGATTCGATCTCATCGGCTTCAGCATGGGCGGACTCATTTCGCGCTACTACCTGCAGCGACTCGGCGGCATCGCGCAAATTACCCGATTCATCTCAATCGCGACGCCCCACCACGGCACGCACATGGCGCGGCTAGGCGGCTTGCCAGGCTGGTTGCAGATGCGACCAGGCAGCGAATTCCTGCGAGACCTCGCGAGTGATGCGGACGTGCTGCGCGCGGTTCCGTTCACGAGCTTCTATACGCCCCTCGACACGATCA
Source organism: Chthoniobacteraceae bacterium (assembly GCA_039922035.1). GTDB lineage: Bacteria > Verrucomicrobiota > Verrucomicrobiia > Chthoniobacterales > Chthoniobacteraceae > SXWH01. The sequence goes on along the minus strand of JBDSAR010000342.1, from coordinate 18,564 downwards.
TCGTGCCCGCGCGCAGTTCCGAGATGCCGCAGGCGCGCAACATCCGAATTTGGGCGGCGATGCATCCGTCGTTCATTTTGCAAAGGCGGTGCATCCGCGCGGTCGCCTCGGCGCTGCGTGATTGAGCGACGCTATTCGAGCAGCGCTGCGACGTGCGCCGCCGCCGCGCTTGCCAGGCCGGCGAGGCTGTAGCCGCCTTCGAGCAGGCTCACCACGCGGCCTTGCGCAGTCTTGTCGGCGAGGCCGCGAACGGTGCGTGTGAGGCTGGCAAAGTCGGCATCAGTCAGCAGGAATTGGCCAAGTGGATCGCCTGCGCGCGAATCGAATCCCGCGCTGATTAGCACGAGTTCCGGGCGGAATTTTTTCATCGCTGGCACAAGCTTCCGCTCGAAACACTCGAAAATCTCCGCGCGTCCGCTGCCGGCAGGCAGCGGGCAGTTCAACGTCGTCCCCTTCCCTGCGCCGTCGCCCGTCTCATCCGCGGCACCGGTGCCGGGATACCACGGCGACTGGTGTGTGCTGAAAAAGAACACGTTGCCATCCGCGTAAAAAATGTCCTGCGTACCGTTGCCGTGATGCACATCCCAATCCACGATCAGCACGCGACCGATGCCGAGGCGCTTCTGCGCGTGGCGCGCGGCGAGCGCGATGTTGTTCACGATGCAAAATCCCATTCCGTGTGCGGCACTCGCGTGGTGTCCCGGCGGACGCACGAGGCAGAATGCCGTCTTCGCTTCGCCCTTCACCACGGCCTCGATCGCAGCGAGCGCGCAGCCCGCGGCGGCCATCGCGGCATCCCAGGAATGGGCGCCGACACCCGTGTCGCCTGTGCTGAGTTGATTCGCGCCTTCGCGAATTTCCCGCTCGGCGAGATCGAGATACGCGGCGGTGTGTGCGAGCAGGAGATCGTCGCGCTTCACCGCGTGCGGCGGGACCTCGCGCATTTTTGCGCGCAGGCCGGCCTTTTCCAAAGCTGCGAGCACAGCGTCGTAACGTGCCGGCTGCTCGGGGTGTCCGGGCCCGGCGTCGTGCTTTCTGCATGTCGCGTCGGTCGCAAAAATCATGGACGAAGGGCAATGCATCGCAGCAGCGGCGTCAATCAACGAAGCTTCACAGATAATTTTATGCAGCGCCTTGACGCCGCAACGAAACCGTCACATTTTTGATGAAATGAGCGACGCCGATTCCAAACTCCTGAAGGGCTCCCGCCTCTATCAGGAGTTCCTTGCTGAGCGGGAGGAGATCATGCGTCACAAGTATTTTGAGAGTCAGAAAGCCGGCTTCGACGTGGGATTTGAAAAAGCGCTCCTCGACTGGCTGGTGAAGCATCGCGCCGACTGGCGGCGTCAACGCAAGGCGGAACAGCAGCAGCAAACCACGGCTGCTGCATAGACCGTCCCGCCGGCACCTTTAAGCCGACCCTGCGAGGTCACAAGGAAGCCAAAAATGAGCAAACAAAACCCGCCAAGCCCCACCGCCCGCCTGCTGCTCGACGCAGCGGCCATCGAACGCGCACTGAAGCGCATCGCGCACGAAATCATCGAGCGCAATCCCGAGCCGGATCGGCTCGCCATCATTGGAATCCCCTCCCGCGGCGTCGTGGTCGCGGAACGGCTCGCCGCATTTGTGCAGCAATTTGGCGGCAGCGGGGTGGAGACCGGCGTCGTGGATATCTCGATGCACCGCGACGATCTCGCGCGGCGGCCAGTCCCTGCAGTCGTGCCGACGCGCCTGCCCTACGATCTTGAAAACCGCACGCTCATTCTCGCCGACGACGTGGCCTTCACCGGACGCACCTGCCGTGCGGCGATGGACGCGCTCGCGGACTTCGGGCGCCCGGCGAAAATCCAGTATGCGGTGCTGATCGATCGCGGTCACCGGGAAGTGCCCATCCGCGCAGATTACGTCGGGAAAAATGTCCCCACCTCACTCGTCGAACGAGTCTATGTGCGCTTCACCGCGACCGACGGCACGCCCGACGACGCCGTATGGCTCGACTCTACCCCCGGCTCCAGCACACCCGAATGATCGCCACCCTCACGCAAGACCAGCCCGTCTGGCACCGCAAGGATCTCGTCGCCATCGCCGACCTCAGCGCCGCAGAAATCACCCAACTCCTCGACACGGCGGCGGCCTTCAAGGACGTCGGCACGCGCGAGGTGAAGAAGGTTCCCGCCCTCCGCGGCAAGACACTCGTGAACTTTTTCGTCGAGCCGAGCACACGCACGCGTGCTTCATTCGAACTCGCCGCATTCCGCCTCAGCGCAGACGTGATCAATATCTCCGCCAGCACATCGAGCCTCACGAAGGGTGAGACGCTGAAGGACACGGCCAAGAATCTGGAGGCGCTGCTCGCGGACATCATCGTGCTCCGGCACAGTTCCGCGGGCGCCGCGCAATTCCTCGCAGAGCGGCTGAATGCGAGCGTGATCAACGGCGGCGACGGCGCGCACGAGCACCCCACGCAGGCGCTGCTCGACACTTTCACCATTCGCGAAAAGAAGGGCCAAATCGCCGGACTGCACGTCGCGATCATCGGGGACATTTTGTTTTCGCGTGTCGCGCGGTCGAACATTCACGCACTGGTGAAACTCGGAGCGCGCGTAACTTTGTGCGGCCCGCCCACGCTCGTGCCGCGTTCGCTGGAGGCCCTCGGCGTGGAAATCACGCACGACCTCGACTCGCTGCTGCCACAGGTGGACGTGGTGAACCTGCTCCGCATCCAGCACGAGCGGCAGCGCAAGGAATACTTCCCGAGCCTCGGCGAATACACTGCGTTCTTCGGCCTCACGAAGCAGCGCGCCGAACGCCTGCGGCCCGACGCGCTCATCATGCACCCCGGCCCGATCAACCGCGGCGTGGAAATTGACAGCGACATCGCCGACAGCAGCCGCAGCGTGATCCTCGATCAGGTCACGAACGGCCTCGCCGTCCGCATGGCCGTCCTCTTTCTCTGCGCGAGCGCCAAGATTTCCTGAATGAACCTCCTCCTCAAAAACGGCCGCATCATTGACCCGGCCTGCAAGCGCGACGAAACGGGTGATCTGCTCATCGTGGACGGTCGCATCGCGACGCCATCCGCAGTCGCCAATCCGCAATCCGCCATCGAAACCATTGACTGCACGGGCCTCGTCATTGCGCCCGGCCTGATTGATATTCACGTCCATTTCCGGGAGCCCGGGCAGTCGGCGAAGGAAACCATCGCGACTGGCGCGAAGTGCGCGGCGGCGGGCGGCTTCACGACGGTCGTGTGCATGCCGAACACCGCGCCGGCGGTGGACAGCGCCAGCGTGGTCACGTGGATTTTGGAAAAAGCGCGCGCGGAGGCGTGCGTGAATGTGCTGCCGACCGGCGCGATCACCAAAGGGCTCGCGGGCGAGGAACTCGCGCCCATCGGCTCGCTGCGCAAGGCGGGCATCGTCGCGATCACGGATGACGGGCATTGCGTGCAGAGCCACGAGATGATGCGCCGCGCGTGCGAGTACGCGCGCATGTTCAACCTCGTCCTGATGGATCACTGCCAGGAATACAGCCTCGTCGGAAAAGGCGTGATGCACGAGGGCCGCGTGAGTGCCGAACTCGGGCTGCCCGGCTGGCCTGCGATTGGCGAGGAAATCATCGTCGCCCGCAATGCGCTGCTCGCGGAACTCACCGGCACGCCGATCCACTGCCAGCATCTCAGCGCGGCGGGCAGCGTGGGGATTTTGCGGCGTTCACGCGCACGCGGCGTTCCGCTTTCCGGCGAAATCTGCCCGCATCACATCGCGCTCACGGATGAGTCGGTGAGGGGCTTCGACACGAACTTCAAGATGAACCCGCCGCTGCGCTCGCAGGAGCACGTGGAGGCGCTCATCGAGGGCGTGGCCGACGGCACGATCACGATACTCGGCAGCGATCATGCGCCGCATTGCAGCTTTGAGAAGGAGGTCGAGTTTGACCTCGCACCGTTCGGCATCCTCGGGCTAGAGACGGAACTCGGGCTCTTCCTCGACATCCTTGTGCATGAGCGCAAAGCCATTTCGCTCGCACGCCTGATCGAACTCTACACGGCAAATCCCGCGAGGCTCCTCGGCCTTGATCGAGGCACGCTGGCGACCGGTGCCATCGCGGATGTCACGCTCATCAATCCCGATCTCGAATGGACCGTGGACAAGGAGCAGAGCTTCTCGCGCAGCCGGAATACGCCATTCCACGGTCGTGAGATCAAAGGGCGCGCCGTGCGGACCATCGTCGGCGGCAAGACGGTCTGGTCGCTGTGAGGCTCGCAAAGTAGGCGCGCCCGGGAGAGCCCGATCTCGGCTTCCGGCCACGCCTGCGATCCACTCCACCCCGCTGCGCCCGCCCGCGCGAGGTTGAAAACCTCGCCTGCTTTGCGCTACGCCGCCGAGGCGTCGCGACGGCGGATTCCGCTGGTGACGCTCGATCCACGCTTGGTCTTTGTCTCCTTGTCGTCGGGATAGGCGACGCGCGAGTGCATCATGCTGCTGAGCGTGTGACGGAAGGCCCCGGCGATTTCCTCGAGATCCTTGAAGCGCAGATCGCACTCGTCGAGCTGCCCGTCGGCGACACGCTTGCGGATGATGTCGGTGATGAGCTGCTCGATTTTCTGCGGAGTCACGCGCTCCATACTGCGCGCGGCGCTCTCGATGGAATCCGCGAGGCTGACGATCGCGGATTCGCGCGTCTGCGGCTTCGGGCCGCCGTAGCGGAAACTGCTCTCGCTGACCTCGGGCAGATCCTCGTCGTGCATCGAGGCGATCTTGCCATCGGTGCGGGCAGCCTGCTGCTGATCGAGCGCCTTTTTGTAAAAGTAGTACACGAGCGAAGTGCCGTGGTGCTCGCGGATGATGTCTATGATTTCCTGGTTGAGCTTGTGCTCCAGCGCGAGCGAGATGCCCTCCTTCACATGCGCGATGATGATGAGCGCGCTCATCGTCGGCGCGAGGTCGTCGTGCGGGTTGCGGTCGTGCCGCATGTTCTCAGTGAAATACTCGGGCTTCACGAGCTTGCCGACGTCGTGAAAATAGCTGCAGACGCGCGCCATCGCCGGATTCGCCCCGATGGCCTCGCACGCGCCCTCGGCGAGATTCGCCACGGCGAGACTGTGCTGGAAGGTGCCCGGCGCCTCGACGGTCATGCGCCGGAGCAGCGGGTGATTCAGGTCGGCAAGTTCCAGCCAGCGGACGCGCGTGGTGATGCGGAAGAGGCTCTCCACCCACGGGAGTGCGCCGACGATGATCAGCGTCATGACCACCGGAGTGCCGACTGCGACGGCAGACTGAAAGCCGAGACTCTGATAGTTCAGCGCCGCACCCTCGGCCCACATGTGGAGGAGATTGATTTTGTGGAATGCGATCGAAAGCACCCAGGTCGTGAGGCCGACGAAAAACCCGGCGCGCGGAAGGTCGCCGCGCTTGCGCACTTCCGCCGTGAGGAAAATCGCGACGAATCCGCACACGAGGCTGGTGGTGACATTGGTCACGATGAACACGTTGTCGTCGCTCACGCTCACGAAGACCGGCAGAGTGAGCAGCGTGCCGAAGACGGAGACGAACACCGCCATCGTGCGTCCGAGCAGCACGCTCGCGAGCACCGGCCCGAGGCCGAACGGCACTGCGAGCAGCCACATCTGGCTCTGCTGCATCGCGCTGAACTGCCCGTCGCCCCCGCCGTGGACCGCGAGGTTTGCCTGGAGCACGCACAGCTTGGCCAGCCCGAGATGGCCGAGGACGATCAGAAAAAGAAGCAGCAGGCGCGAATTGCAGCTCCAGATTTCCCGGCGGTTCAGGCAGAGGTGGCCGACCGCAGTGGAAAAAATGAGCAGCGCGACGACGTAGGTCTCCCGCGGGAGGCGGTGCATCGTCCCCACGGCCAGCAGCCACATGAGCCCGGATGCGGCGGCAAGGACGACGACGAGGCGCGTGATGGCACCGTGCTCAAGCGTCTCGACCACCTCGCTCTGAGTCAGGCGGCGGCGCGTCTTTTGCGGAGTGATGCCTTTCTTGGCAAGGCGTTGGCGTTCAAAAAAACCGAGCATGGATTCCCCAAAGGGAGAGGGAGTGTCCGCGCGTGCCCCCTCTTGATCAAATGGAAAATCCAGCGCCCGCCTCCGCAGGCTTTTGCGGTTCGGGTAAAGAAATCCCTTTTCCCGCGTGGCAATGCCCCCTAGTTTTAACGATCCTATGACAGAAGACATCAAGAAGGCAGTCGAATCCGGCAAACTCACTTCCACTGCCGGGGCTGCCCTCGCGAAACTCCCGCCGGGCACCTTTGTCCAGCACAAGAGCTGGGGATACGGCGTGATCGTGGCGCACGATTTTCTGCTGAGCCAGACCACGATTGATTTCAAATCGAAGAAGGCCCACTCGATGCAGCTCCAGTACGCGGGCGAGTCGCTCGCCGCTTTGCCGACGGATCACATCGCTGCGAAGAAATTCCAGGATCTCGATGCTGTGAAAAAGCTCGGGCAGTCCGACCCGGCAGCACTCGTGCGGCTCGTACTGCAGAGCCTCGGCGGACGCGCCACGGCGGACCAAATCGCCACGCAACTCGTGCCGGATGTGTTCAGCGACGCGGTTTTCAAAAAGTGGTGGGAACCCGCGAAGCGCGCGCTGAAAGCCGACGCTATGGTCGGCGTCCCGCAGAAAAAGACCGAGCCTTTCCTGCTCCGAGCGGAGGCCCTTTCGCAGACCGACGAGGTCCTCACGGCCGTCAAGGCCGCGCGCACGCTGAAGGAACAGATCAACTCGCTCGACAGCCTCACGAAAGCGCTCGCGCAGTTCAATGACATCGCGGTGCTCCAGCCGATCGTCGCGTCCATTGAGAGTGCGACCAAGAAGAACCTGAAGCTCCACACCGCGGAGACGCTCCAACTCCTCGCCGTGCGTGATGAGATCATCACAAAGCTGCCGAACCACGTCTCCGCGCCCGACACGCCGACCATCGCAGGCATTCTCCGCGACAACGATCGGACCCTCATCGCTCTGCTCGGCGAACTGCCCGTCTCGAAGCTCAAGAAAGTCATCCTCGCGCTGCCCGAAGCGTTCAGCGACCACTGGAGCACGAAGGCCATCCTTCTTTTCATGCGCGGCAATTCCAAGGTAGTCCCCGAGGCCGCGCGACTGCTCATTGAAAAAGGCCGCATGGATGAATTCGGCCTCGCGCTCGACAAATCCATCCGCGAGCAGTCCATCGAAGCCGAGGGCCTGCAGTGGCTGTGCGAGGAACGCCACGGCGTCTTCGGCGAAATCGCGCAGCATCCGCGCGTCCTCAGCGCCATTCTCGGAGCGATGGATCGCGATCAGTTCCGCGAGAAGCGCGACCGCAAGCTCCAGGACATGCTCGTGAATGACCAGGATCTCATCATTGACCTCGTCGCCATCGCCACGGACGAGGAACTCCGCGAAGTCATGCGCAAGCTGGTCGCCTGTCCGACCTTCGACGAGCTGAACAAGCGCTCGCTTCTCGGCCGCATCGTCCGTGCCTACCCCGAGTTGGAGGCGCTCATCACAGGCCGGCCCGACGATGACAAAAAGAATGAACTCATCGTCTCGTGGAAGAGCCTCGAGGTCCGCAAGGAGGAATACGACGACCTCGTGAACACGAAGATCCCGCAGAACCGGCAGGACATCCAGATCGCCCGCGACTACGGCGATCTCCGCGAGAATTTCGAATACAAGAGCGCAAAGGAACAGCAGCGCGTGCTCACCCGTCGCAAGAGTGAAGTCGAGCGCGACCTCGCACGGGCCCGCGGCACCGACTTTGCCGACGTGACGGATGAGAAAGTCGCCATCGGCACCAACGTAAAGCTCCGCCTCGCGAAGGAAGGTGGCGAGGAGGGCTACACGATCCTCGGCGCTTGGGATACCGACCCTTCAAAGCACATCATCAGCTACCTCTCACAGATGGCGCAGGCGCTCATCGGCCACGCGGTCGGTGATCGCGTCACCGTGCCGAAGGAAACCGGCGAGCACGAAGTTGAAATCCTCAGCATCGAGGTTGCAAAGATCTAGCGCCGAGCAGAGCGCTACACCACCGCCACTGCGGCCTTCCGCCGCTTGCACACACCCGTGGATCGGAGCTCGTCACAGTGCGCCTCGATGCGCACCACTTTCCCCATCGGGGAAAAGCCGAGCCGCTTGCTGACGCAGATTTCCAGCGTGTCCATGTGGACATCCTCGAACTCGACGATCTTCGCGCAATCGAGGCAGATGAGGTGATTGTGGTTCGGATGATCCACATAGTTCGGATCGTAGAACTTGTGGTCGCGGCCAAAATCCATCTCCCGCAACATCCCGCTCTCCACGAGCAGCGGCAGCGTGCGATAGACCGTCGCCCGCGAGACCGATGGGTCCACCTTCTTTGCCATCAGGATCAAATCGTCGGCGGTATAGTGCTCAGTGGTGCTGAACGCCGCCTCGATAATCGCATCCCGCTGCGAAGTCTTCCTCAGTCCCTTTGACTCGATAAATCCGTAAATGCGCGTGCGAAGGCCAGGGTCCATGTGACACGCATCCTGCCGTATCCTCGCACGGGAGTCAAACCGCGCGAGCCTCCCTTCCGGAACTTCAGCCGAGCAGTTGCTCGATGCGTTCCTTGAGCAGATCCCGCGGGTTCTTCGAAGCCTCGATGTCAATGAGTTCGACAAACGCTGGCACGCCTGAAAAGGCCACCGCGGCCGAAATCAGATCATCCTCCGGGCGAAATGTATGGAGGCACGAGGCGAGAGTGAGCAGCGGCAGACCCTTGAATTCCGCAGGCGTCTCGGTCTTCAGCTCGTAGCGCAAGTCTGCAAAAAGGCCGGCCAATCCGGGGCTGAAGCTGAGCACAGTCTGCAGCACGAGACAGTTCACCACAAACTGCCGGACCGCCTCCGAGCGCGCCGCCTCTCCACCCGCGAGTGCCGCACGGAGTTTATCAATGGTCATGCCACTCTTGAAATTTACCACCCAGCGCACCGGCGAAGTCATCCGGATCCCCTTGCCCGCGATCTCATGGTTGTATTCCCACGGGAGGAGTTCCAGCGCAGCGCCCGTGAGCGTCAGCCAGTGCAGATCAAATTCCGCCGGGAGCGGGACCGAACCACCCTGAACCGCCTTGTATTTCGTCTTCAAGTCGCCGAGCGCACGGTCCGACATCCCCGCCTCGACCTTCCCGCCTGCGAGTTTGCCAAAAATGCGCTCGGGTGCGTAAATCGGACGCAACGTTTCCAAATGTCCGGCAAGCTGCTGACGAAGCGCTTCAGAAATGCGCTCTGTCTTGCTCCGCAACACTGGCAAATCCTGAAGTGCAATCGCAGGGGCCGTGGGTGAACTCATTCCGGCTGCTTATCAGAGCAAGACTGCATCGCATAGCGCAAAAAAATCATCCGGCCGATCGCCGCAAATCCAACCCGCTGCGATTTTCCGATCGTGCAAAGGCTACCCGCCGATCATCACCGTCGGACACCCGATGACAATGCTGCCGCCATGCGCAGTCAAATCCCCCATTCGCGCAGCCATCATGTTCCCGATGAGCACGGTCGCGGATCCTTTTGCAATCGTATCCGGCGGTCCCACGCAGGTGCACATGTCGCCCACGCGGGCCGCGGGCATCTTTCCGATCAAAACCGTCGGGCACCCAGGAGGTAGAATAGGCCCGCCCACATGCGGCACTACACCGGTCACCATCGGGCAGACATGCATATCGGATGCTCGTGCGGCGGGAGGCATAACTAACATAAGTCTGCCCGATGCCGTCCGCTTGTCAACCGTTCACCGCTCCCCCGAAAATAGCACACCCCGCGAATCAGGCCGCCCCTACGCCACAGGCACCTTGCCGCTGGCGATTCCGATCCCGATTTCGATGAAGGGCTGCTGCCCCCGGAAAATCGCCACTGGATCCGGCGGAGGTACATTAGGCATCTGCATTTGCGGGGTATTCGGCTGCGAGAAGGAAGGAACACTCGCATGCTCCAGCGAAGGCAAATGGGCACTCGGAAGCGCCAAGCCGGTCAGCGCCGCCGCACCCGGAACGGATACCGCCATGCCAGCCGCAGTCGCCGCCGCACCTCGCAAAACGGGAACACTGCCAAGGGCCGCCGCCGCACCCGGCGCACCGCCAGATGCAGCGCCCTGCGCGATGGCGCCAAACGGAGATGAAATTGCCCCTACCCCCCCCGGCAGATTCGCGCCAGATGCGGCCATCCCGCCCACCGATGGCAGCGCTCCTAGACCCGCCTGAATTTTCCCCGCCGAACCTGGAAGCTGCGGGACACTCACATTTGGCACCGATGGACTGCCGGGAACACTCAGAGTCGGCGCTTGCAGGTGCGCGGATGCGCCGGCGATCGCCATCCCGGCAGCGGCACCGATCGCTGCCTGCGCCGCGGACAAAAGCCGGGCAGCGTATTCCGGAGCCGCCAAAATTGACGATGAAAGCAAAACGGCACCGCCAACGGCATGCGGTGTCAGTCTCGGCGCTGCCATTCCTTCGTCAAAGGCCGTCGCCCCGCCTTGCGCCGACGCCGCAGCCTGCGCAGCCCATGCCCCGGGTCCCTGGAAATCCGTCCGTTGCGCAGCAACCGCAGCAGCAGCCTGTCGCTCCGCTGTTGGATTCTTCACCCACGCCTCCGCCGCACGCATCGCCAGCGCATCCGCCGCCGGCAATTTGTCCGCGACCTTCAGCGCACACCGCACCGCCCAAGCCACGCCCTCGCGATCCGGCAGCCCCTGCGCGAGAACTTTCACCATGTCCGATCCCAGATTCCGCTCCTGAAGCACCGCGAGAAACTGCGCGGGCGTCTGCTGCGGATTCAGCAATTGCAACGCGACCGGGTCAGGCTGGCACTCCTCGCAAAGATCCGCCGCACTTCTCCCGGAAATCTTGGGAAGTTCCGCAGGCACCGGAGGAAACTCCGGCTCGGCAGGCTGAGCCTCTGAAGTCTCCGGGGCAACCGAAGCGATAGAGGGTGCCGAAGGTGCGAGCCAGTCTGCAAGTTTGTCGAGAAAGCCCATGGTGGATCTATTGCAAATTACGCCATTCGCAGTCCTTTGGCAAAAGGCAAATCCCGCGACTTGGCTTGCGTACTCGGCTGTATTTTGACCTTTTCATATAAAAATGGAAAGGCACATGAAAATGTGGGTGTAATAATTGGGTTAACCTGCCGCTAGTTCCTCGGCAGGATACGTCCAGATTTCGCTCAGTGTCGGATGATAGTGCGGCGTCTCCGCGAGCTGCGCCGCCGTCGCGCGGAAGCGCATCGCCACGACGATCTCATGGATGAGTTCCGCCGCATGCGGGCCGACACAAGCGCCGCCGAGAATCTCGCCACCATCCGCCGCAGTGATCAGTTTCACAAAGCCATCGGTCTCGCCCATCACCAGCGATTTGCCGTGATCGTTGAATGGATAACTCGCCACGCGGAATGCGACTCCCGCTGCACGCAGCTCCGCCTCACCGCGCCCGACGACAGCGACCTCCGGATCGGAAAATACAGCGAAAAGCTTCAGCCGGTAGTCGCTCTCCTCCATCGGCTCCGTATTTCCCGCGAGCAGCCGCGCCGCATTTCGTGCCGCGATCTCGCCCTGCTGGATCGCGATGTGGACGACCTCAAACGGCCCCGACACATCGCCCGCTGCGAAGATGTGCGGCACGTTCGTCTGCTGCGTCGCACCCGTGATGGCACGATCCTTTGCGATCGTGATCCCCGCTGCGTCGAGGCCAAGTCCGCGCACGTTTGGCGAACGGCCCAATGCCTGCAGGACCTGCGCCGCCTCCACGCTGAGCGTCTTTCCGTCATGCTCGAAAGTGATCCGCTTCTTTCCACCGGCACGCCCGGCACTGAGCAGTCTGGTCCCGGCAAGCACGCGCACGCCGCGATTGCGCAGGCCGTGCGCGAGCGCATCCGCGAGATCCGGATCGGTTCCCTTCAACAAATGTGCGCCGCGCTGGATGAGCGTCACCTCACGCCCGAGTCCCGAGTAGTAGGTCGCAAATTCCACCGCCGTCGCGCCGCCGCCGAGGATGATGATCGAGTCCGGGACTTCCGCGCTGTCGAGCGCCTCGTCTGTCGTCCAGCATCCGATGTCATTCAGCGTTGCCAGTGGGGCATCGCTCATGACCGAGCCCGTCGCGAGCAGGAAGCTCCTCGCCGTGATCCGCGGCGTGCCGCCTTCGCACAATTTCACCTCGATGGTCTTTGCATCAAGAAATCGCGCCTGCCCGCGGACCAGCTCAAACTTTCCGCTGCCGAGCTGCTGCTGGCGGTACGCGGCGAATTCACCGATCAGCCTCCGCTTGCGCGCAAGAATTTCCTGGCCATGCACCTCCAACCCGCTCGCGCGAAGGCCGAATTCCTCCGCACGCCGCAGCGTGGAAAATCGCGAGGCGGATTCGAGCAGCGTCTTGCTCGGCATGCAGCCGCGCAGGATGCACAGCCCGCCGAGTTCCTCCGCGCCATCCACCACACACGTCGCCAGCCCTAGCGAAGCCGCAGTCCGCGCCGCCGCGTATCCGGCACTGCCACCGCCGATGATCACAAAATCAAAGTTCATGGTTTTTCCAGTTCCACGCGATACAGCCGCTGCATCTGCGTGGCAACGATCTGGATGCCGTGGCTCTGCGGATTTCCCTCTTCCTTCGGCGTGAGTTGTCTCACGAGGCCGAGCTCCATCGGCCTCACCTCGCGGAGAAATGGCGGTGCCTGCCGCGGATGTTCGGCGAGGATGAAGGCCATCGGTTCCGCCGCCGCGCGGACGCCGAGCAGCGTCTCGGAATTCGTCACCGCGAGCTGCCGGTCGCGCTGATCGACATCCGCCGAATTGTCCACGATCACCCAGCCCACATTCCGCCGGCGCAAAATCTCCGCGGTCTTCTCCGGATCGGTGGAAAGAAAAAGGCGCGCAGTGTCCAGCGTGCCCGGCAGGCTCTGATGACTCGTCCCCGCGACTCCCGGCTGGCCGGACCAGTACGCGACCTGCGGGGAAAACCACCACGGCGCGATGAACCCCGTGCGCGGCCCTTCCTTCATCTTCATCGCGATCGTCCGCAGCCGCGTCTGCGCGAGTTGACGCCACGCCTGATCTTCCTTCGCGCGATCGATCACCATTGATTCATCCGCCCTGTGAAAGAGATGCGCCAAGTCAGGTCCCCAGGATTTCCCAACAGGCCACAAGCCGATGGCGAACGCGAGCCACGCCATCCGCGTGCTGCGAAATGCGCGCAACTGCCACGGCAGCGAGACTGCAAAAATCAGGAGCAAAAAATATCCCCAGCGCCGCTGCCACATCGTGAGCGCAAACAGGATCAGGAACCCGCCAAGCAGCACAAACGCACAGCGGTCTTCGCGGCCAGCGAGGCAAAGCAGGACCGGCGTTGCCATGAGGAGCAGGCCGAGCCATTGCCAGAGCAGCGGATCGGCGGGAGTCATGTGCCGCAGCTCACCGATCGTCCCGGACCAGCGCGCGAAATTTTCCCGCAGCTCCGCGCTAGGCATCTCGATGCGCCAGCCATCCACGACCAGGCCGAGCAGCACGAAGCCCAGCATCGCGACCCACTCCTCGCGGCTTCCCACCGCGAGCAGCTTCTTCCTCTCGCGCAGGAGCCGCGCGACAACCACCGGCGCGAGCAGGAGCAGCGGCTCGTAAAGTGAAACCCACAGCGCGAGCCCCCACGCAGAGCCGGCGGCGATGCCCCACGCGCGATGCGATTTTTTCCCATCATCCTCCGGGCGGATGAGCCACAGCTCGCAACCAAGAGCGACCGCGAGCAGGAACATGAGCAGCGACTGATGATCCGGTCGCCCGAGCACGGTGCCATGGACCGCGATCGGACTCAGCGCAAACAGCAGCACCATCGCGCTGCGGAATTGCAGGCCCATCTTCCCCGCCCACCACCACAGCCAAGCCGCGGTGAGCACACCGAGCAGCGGTGAAATGAGTGCTCCGGCGACATCGAGCGTCTGCGTCTGCCAGGTCGAGGCGTTGCGCACCAGTCCGACCTTGCATGCCACGCCCACGACGGGTTTCAGCGCGACGATCATCCAATCGAGCGGTGCGGTCGTGTGCGGATTGACGCCGAGCGGCCAGTTTTCAAAATCGTGATGCCGGATGATCCAGTGCCCCTCGCTCACCATCTTCACGCGCGTCATCCGCGAGTAGCAGTCGCCATCCACAAAGTACACGCCCTTGTCGTGAAAAATCTGGCCTGCGTTGTGGCAGCGCACGGCAAACGTGATCACGAGCAGCATCAGCAGCGCGAGGCGGTCCGCCCACTTTCTGCAAAGCAGCTTCGTATCCGCGCCCATGTTCATGGCGCGTCTTTCACGCATCGGAAGCCGAGCCATTCCGCGGAAAACCCCGATGCTTCCTTCCCGCGTGCGGAAACGCGGCACTCCTCCGCGGTGTTCAGGAATGATCCGCCACGCACGACGCGTTTCCACACGCCCGGCTCACCCGGATCGGTGCTCGTGTCCGGACCGCGTGGATTGCGGTGCGCTGCAAAATTCGGATCGGGGCGAAGCTCTCCGTAATAGTCGTGCCGGTACCAGTCCGCACACCATTCGGCGGCGTTGCCTGCGAGATCACGCAGACCCGATCCATTCGCGGGAAAACTCCCGACCGGCGCAAGCCCCGCGAACCCATCGAGTGCATCATCCTTCGCGGGAAAATTCCCCTGCCACGCATTCGCCCTCCACGCACCTCCCGGCGCGATTTCATTTCCCCACGGATAGCGCGTGAGGATCACGCCGCCACGCGCTGCGCATTCCCACTCGGCCTCGGTCGGCAGCCGCTTGCGCGCCCATTTGCAATACGCGAGCGCATCGTCGTGGCTCACATGCACCACCGGAAACTTGTCCTTCCCCTCGATGTCGCTGCCTGCACCATTCGCACCATGGGACCTGCGCCAGCTCGCTCCGGGGACAAATTCGATCCATGTCCTGCGATCTGCGGCCTTCGCATCCGCACCGGGCTTGAAACACCACGAGCCCGCCTGCGGCAGCGCAAGCTCCGCGCTCGTGATGTAGCCTGTCGCCTTGGTGAATCGCGCGAACTCCGCATTCGTCACCTCGCTCCGGTCCATCCAAAATTCCTTCACACGCACATCGTGCAGAGGCTGTTCGTCGGGCGCACCGTCGTTCGCGCCCATCGTGAATGCACCGCCCGCCACGCGCACCATGTCACTGCCTGCGCGGCCTTCGCGCGACTGCGTCTCGCGATTGTGTGCGATGCGTTTCATTTCCGGCACGAGCCACACGAGCACCATCGTGATCGCCGCGATTACGATCCCGGCGAAAATGAACGCCGTCCGACGCACGGCGCGCGCTGTCTCGGCAGCTTCGCTCACGGCGCGTCCTTCACGCAACGGAAGCCCGTGTTCTGAAATTCCGTGTCCGGCGCGACTTTCATCCGCGTCGCAGGACGGTAGCCGCGGCAGTAGTTGTCCGCGCACATCCACGATCCGCCGCGCGTCACACGCTTCATGATGCCCGGCTCATCCGGATCGTAGCTCGTGTCGGGACCGCGCGGATTCTCCTTCGGCGAACGCGAGTAATAGTCCGGCAGATACCAGTCCGAGCACCACTCCCACACGTTGCCCGCCATGTCGAAAAGCCCGAATCCATTCGGCTGATAGCTCCCCACCGGCGCGGTATTCTTGTAGCCGTCCTCGCCCGAATTCGCCTCTGGAAATTTCCCCTGCCAAGTGTTCGCCATCCATTTCCCGCCGGGATTAAATTCATTCCCCCACACGTAGCGCGTCCCGTCGAGTCCGCCGCGGGACGCGTATTCACGCTCGGCCTCGGTCGGCAGTCGCTTGCCCGCCCACTTGCAGTACGCCATCGCGTCGTCCCAAGACACATGCACGACCGGATGCTTTTCGCGGCCCTTCAAATCCGTCTCCGGCCCGTCCGGATGGCGCCAGTTTGCACCGAAGACCGGCAGCCACCACGCGCCCGTGTTCCGCAAATCCACCTCGCCCTTCGGCGCTCGGAAACACAGTCCCATCGCCTTGCCTTCGAACTCCGGCAGCAGCCCGGGAATGTCCTTTGCCGTCAGCAACTTTTCCGCAGTCGTCACGTATTTTGTCGCTTTCGTGAACTCCTCGAACTGCGCATTCGTCACCGAGATCCTGTCCATGAAGAACGGCTTTAGCGTCACCTCGTGCACCGGCTTCTCGTCACTCGCGCCATCATTGCTGCCCATGGAAAATGTCCCGGCTTTGATAAACACCATGCCCTCGGGCGGTGCGGGATCGACGGCGAACGCCAGGCGCGTCGCACTCAGCAAAATCGCAGGCAGCAGGGAGAATTTCATCGGCATCGTTGATACGCGCGAACGCCGCGCACCGCAACCTCTCCGCTGCGCATGGTCACAGCGCACCGAGCACGCGCGCGAGGATCGCCACGGCCTCGTCAATCTCCGCGCGTTTCACATTCAGCGCAGGCAGCCAGCGGAGCGCATGCGTGGCGCTCGGGACCGTGAGCAGCCCGGCGTCGTGCAGTTTTTCCACGAGGAAGATGCTCGGGACTTTTCCTTCGGGAAGTTTCACACGCTGCGCAAAGTCGGCGGCAAGCTCGATGCCAAGCATCAGCCCGAGTCCGCGCACTTCGTGGATCAGCGGCGATGGAATTGCGCGCAGTATGGTGAGCGCGTGCGCACCAAGTTCCTTCGCATTTTCCAGCATCCCCTCCTCCTCCATCACCGCGAGCACCTCGTTCGCACCGGCGGACACGAGCGGCGTGCCGCCGAATGTCGTCCCATGCGAACCGGGTCCGAGCAGATCGCAGAGCTTCTTTTTCATACCGTCCTTCAAAGTGATCTCGCGCTCGTTCACCCAGATCGCGCCGAGCGGAAATCCGCCCGCGATCCCTTTTGCCCAGCTCACGGCATCCGGCATCACATCCGGCGCGATGGATTTCCATCCGCACCAATCGCCTGTCCGCCCGAGGCCGCACTGCACTTCGTCAAACATCAGCAGCAGATCGCGCTCGTCACAAAGCTTCCGTGCGGCGCGCAAGAATTCCGCGCTTGCCGGATGAACGCCGCTCTCGCCCTGCACCGGTTCGATGAGAAGTGCGACCGTGCCCGGCACATCCACTGCCGCTTGCAGCGCAGCAATGTCATCGAACGGCACATGCCGGAATCCCTCGACCATCGGCTCGAATCCCTTCTTCACCTTCTCCTGCCCGGTCGCGGAAATTCCCGCGAGCGTGCGACCGTGGAAACTTCCGAGCATCGTGATGATGCCGATGCGCCGCGTGTTCCCAACGACCCATTCGCCGACCGTGTGCTTTGGCGGCAGCGGCGCGCCCTCGTTGCCAAATTTCCGCGCAAGCTTGAACAGCGCCTCATTCGCCTCCGCACCGGAGTTGCAAAAGAACACCTTTCCGCCCGCACCCACCAGCCGCACAAGCCGCTCCGCGAGCAGCGCCTGGGGTCGCGTGAAATAGAGGTTCGACGTATGCACGAGCGTGGCCACCTGCTCCTGCAGCGCGCGCACCACACGCGGATGCGCGTGCCCGATGCTCGTCACCGCGATGCCCGCGCCGAAATCCAGATACCGCTTCCCGTCCTCGTCCCACACCTCGCATCCGCGTCCACGCGCTAGCCGCAAATCAAAGCGACCATAGGTCGGGATCACATACCGGTCGTAGAGTTCGCGCGTGGATGTCTGGCTGTCTTGCATTTTCAAACGGCGGCGAACATTGCGCCACCGCGCTGCAATTCCAGCGAAAAAGCAGCCGCGACGGAACAGGGCGAATCCGTGCAGTCGTGTGACTCGCCGAGGAGCCCGCGCCGCGAATTGCTTCCGACTCTGAGGTGAAGCCTACTTTTTCCGCTTCTTCGGCTTGGTGATTTTGGCAGCGGCTTTTGTTTTCGCCGTCGCATTTTCCTCATCGTCGTCCTCTGCGCCGAGGGCCTCCAGATCCACGGCGGGTGGCACGGCGGACGCGGCATTGGCGCGGACCTGCGCGACCTGGGCACCGATTTTCTGAAGCGTCTGCATCGCCGCAAGCATCTTCTGGCGCGCGGCGGTCGCCTTGCGAACAACATCCGGCCCCCACGGATCCACGGGCACCGGACCGTTCGGCCCCCACGCCCACAGCGGGCCATCGCCGAGACTCCCGATCAGGAGCACCCAAGCCTCGAGGTCCGTGATGCGCGGCCAGTGGAAATTCAGCAGGAACGCCGACACTGGCTGCGAGGCGATCCCGTTGGAGACCACGGTGATTTCCACGCCACCTGCGGGCACGGACGCGGGGACGTGGAAGTTCGTCGTGTGCAGCGCCGCGCCGGTGGCGATGCCCATCGTGCTGTGCCCGGATGTGCGGCAGTAATAGACCTTCCCGTTCGCATGCTTCAGCCGGACGATCGGGTAGTTGCTGGCCATCGTCGCATCATCGCCGTACACGGACGCGTGCGAGAGACCGGTGATCTGCCGGCCTTGCAGGGTGTAGCTCCCGCCGGACAGCATGAAGCTCGGCGCACTGGTGATCACCGGACGCCACGCGGCAGGATAGGTCGTCTTGTCGGGGATGTAATTGTAGATCTCGTTTGTCCCCGCGGCGAAGAGCACCCGCGCGGA
>JBDSAR010000341.1:0-2763 GCA_039922035.1 Chthoniobacteraceae bacterium | reverse complement strand
CCCGACCGCCGAACTCGCCGCCTACATCGTGACGACGCATCACGGTTTCCTCTGGCGCGAAATGCCGCGCCTCTACGCGATGTCCCAGCGCGTGGCCCAGGTCCACGGCGGCCACACGCCGTCGCTTTTGGAAATGTTCGATGTTTTCGACAAGCTCCAGGAGGAGATGGCCGAGCACATGATGAAGGAGGAGAACGTCCTCTTCCCCGCCATCACCGCGCTGAGCCGTGGTGAAACGCTGTTCGGTTCGCTCGACGGGCCGATCACCTGCATGATGCACGAACACGAAGACGCGGGTGCCGCGGTCGCCCGACTGCGCGAGCTGAGCCACGGCTTCGAGCCGCCCGCCGACGCCTGCAATACCTACCGCGCGCTCTTCGCCGGACTGCGCGAGATGGAGGAGGATTTGCATCGGCACATCCACCTGGAAAACGCCGTCCTCTTCCCCGCCGCACGCGCGATGATGGAGCGCGGGACGAAGGCCGAACCCGCCGCTGTGTAGGGACGAGCCGCTGGCTCGTCCGTGAGCCCTCGAAACCGTTGCCGGAATCATCCGCCTATTTTCGAGAGGTGGAATCACATGCCGCGGACTGATTTGCCTGCCAGCACCAGAGCAGCATCCGCGGGAGGTGAAATGGTCCCTTGAACACGTTGCCTTTCGCGCGCTGCGAGACGCTGCCGTCTCGGTGCAGGTAGCCGAATCACTTGCCGTGCTCGCGCTGTAGCGCGTGTGCAGAAAGAGGAATCCTTTGCCCGGCATCCACCAGGGGTGCGTATAGGAAAAGTTGATCTCCACGATCTGCTCGAACTCGTCCACCGACCAGGCTGGAAAATCGCACTCGCAAAAATAAGCCGCCGATTCCATGGGCGAAAATGCGAGCGATTCTCCAAAATGAGTTCTCGCTGCCGGCCACGCGCTGCGGGGCTTTTTTGCCGCCGGACGCGGTCTGAGCCGCTGATGCCTATGATCCGCCCGACTCTATGTCCGGCAGGAAAACTGTGAGCAAGCCGATGAGCGGCAAATAGCCGCAGCCGTGGAAGACCGCGATGATCCCGGTGTGATCCGCGATGCTGCCGAGCAGACAGCCCTGGCCGAAGCGGCCCGTATTCAGGCATCGCCTGCCACCTTTTCGCGCGGGAAAATGGAATCGCTGATGAAAAGCCAACGCTTCGCGCAGGCTGGAACTCAAGCGCCGTGGCTTCGCGAAAGTTCGACGCCATTCTCGGCGAGTCGCTCTTGGATTTCGGCGATGTGTGCGCGGTCGCGGGTTTCCAGGGTGCAGAGGACGTGGACGCGCGAGAGGTCGGGGCCGGCGAAGGTGCGGTTGTGAACGATCTCCGTGACGTTGGTTCCGGCGGCTGCCAGCACGGCGGACAAATGCGCGAGCCCTCCCGGTCGATCGCTGATCAAGGCGTCGAAGCGATAGATGCGGCCATCCGCCGCGAGGCCGCGCTCGATGACGCGGCTGTGCGCGAGCGGATCGATATTTCCGCCGGTCAGCAGCATCACGACACGGCGACCTTTGAGTTCTGGAAGGCTGCCGCCAAGCAGCGCGGCCAGTCCCGCGGCTCCGGCTCCTTCGATGATGCACTTTTCCAATTCCGCCAGCCGCAGCATCGCGATCGCGAGATGTTCCTCCGCCACCTGCACCATTCGCGGTGCGAGCGAGCGTGCGATGCCGAGCGCATGCTGGCCCGCTTCGGCCACGGCCAATCCATCGGCAAGTGTGAAGCGCGTGGCGACGCGGACGGGCTCATCGGCAGACAAGCCGGCAGCGAAGCACGCGGCGTTCGCCGGTTCGACGCCGATGATTTCCAGTTCCGGCTTCAAAGTACGGAGCACCGTCGCCATTCCCGCCAGCAGCCCGCCACCGCCGACCGGGATGAGAATCGCTTCCGCGTCGGGAACCTGTTCGAGGATTTCAAAAGCCAGCGTGCCCTGCCCGGCGATCACGCGCGGATCGTCGAACGGATGGACGTAGGTCAGGCCGCGCTCCGCAGCGAGTCGGTCGGCTTCGCGACGTGCCTCGTCGAAAGTGTCGCCGTGCAAGATCACGCAGGCACCGAATTGCCGGCAGCGCGCCACTTTCACCAAGGGCGCAAACCGCGGCATGACCACCGTCACGGGAACGCCGAGCGCGCGACCGTGCCACGCGAGACCGAGAGCGTGATTGCCAGCGGAGGCGGCGATCACGCCCGCTTGCGCCTGCTCCGCGGTCAGCAGCGCGAGGGCGTTGCGCGCGCCGCGTTCCTTGAAACTCCCGGTGCGCTGCAAGTGCTCCTGTTTGCAGAAAATTTGCGCGCCCGTCAGCTCGCTCAGCGCGGCGGATTCCGCACACGCGGTGCGGGCGATCGAGCCATTCAGACGCGAACGGGCGGCAACGATTTCAGATAGCGAAACGACGGGAACAGATTGGGATTTCATAGATAGGATGCGAACATAAAAAAAGCCCTGAGCGGAAAGCTCAGGGCGTGGGATGAGTGGCGTTATTTGATTGGCGCGCGTCTATCCCTGCCCCGAGTGGGAGCCAATAATGATCGCGATGATCATCATGGAGTTGGTAGGGGTCAGACGCATTGGAAGGCGCGTTCAATCCACCACGGATCGAGATTTGTCAAGCGATGGACGGGAGTCTGAGAGTTCCCCGATTCGGATCCCTCGAATCCACAAAAAGCGGTGTCACTTCAGGCAAACGCAATCACACCCGCTCAAGAACTTCCTTTAGAACAACCGCCTCGTTGTGCTCCTGATCGCGGGCTCCG
>JBDSAR010000340.1:0-5491 GCA_039922035.1 Chthoniobacteraceae bacterium | reverse complement strand
CGAGCGCGGAGTCCCGCTACGACACCAGCGGCAGCAGGCGTCCGAGCAGTTCGCTGATCGGCACGCGCTCCTGCGAGCCGTCGTCGCGGTGGCGGAGCGTGACGGTGTCCTTCAGCTCCGGGCCTTTCTCGCCGAGCGTGTCGAAATCCACGGTGACGCAGAACGGCGTGCCCGCCTCGTCCTGCCGGGCATAGCGTTTGCCGATGCTGCCGCCCTCGTCGTAGTCGGCGGCGAGGTGCTTCTTCAGCGTCTCATAAATCTCCCGCGCCTTCGCCACGAGTTCGGGCTTGTTCTTCAGCAGCGGAAACACGGCGACTTTTTTCGGCGCGATGCGCGGATGGAAGCGCATCACCGTGACGGTCTCCTTGTTGCCCTTCGCATCGGTCTTCTCGACTTCGGTGTACGCGAGCGCGAGCACGGCTAGCGCGAGGCGGTCGAGTCCGGCGCTCGGCTCGATGACGTGCGGGACGTAGAAGCCTTTCAGCAGCCGCTCGCAGAAAGCCGCAGCCTCCTCGCGCGACTTGCCGCGGTCGCTCCATTCCATCTGAACTCGGCCGATGAAGTCGTGACGCTCCAAGTCGCTGAGCTTCGCCGCAGCCGCGCGGAGTTCTTCGTCGAAGACCTCCAGCGGTTTGCCGCTGTGCTTCTGGTGCTGCGTGAGATCAAAGTCACCGCGCGCGGCGATGCCTTCGAGTTCCTCGGTGCCGAAGGGAAACTTGAACAGGATGTCCACGCACGCGCGGGCGTAGTGCGCGAGGTCGGCTTTTGTCTGCCAGTGGTAGTCGAGCACGTCCGCGCCGAGTCCGATGCCCGCATAGTAAGCCGTGCGCTGCGCGACCCAGTACCGGTGCCACATTTCCCAGCCCCAATTTGACTGCGGCGCAGAAAGATCCGCGCCTTCGCTCCAAGGCGCGACGCTGAGGTGGACGATCCGTACCGCCTCATCCGGCGGGATGAAAAACTCCAGCTCCATCTGCTCAAACTCGCGCGAGCGGAACGTGAAATTGCGCGGCGTGACCTCGTTGCGAAACGCCTTGCCGATTTGGCAGATGCCGAACGGCACCTTCACGCGCGTGCTGTCCACGGTGTTCTTGAATTGCGCGAAGATCGCCTGCGCCGTCTCGGGACGCAGATACGCGATGTCGTCCTCCGTCGCCGTCGGGCCGACGTAGGTCTTCAGCATGAGATTGAAAGGCCGCGCCTCGGTGAGCATCCCGCCGGTCTCGGGATGGAAGTCCACCGTGTTCTCGAGGACATCAATCTTCACCTCGCCGTGCAGCACGAGTTCCTCCGGCTTGCCAGCGGCAGCACCCGCGCCCTGCGCGAGCATCGCGCGCACGCGCTTGCGGAAGCTCTCGATATGCTCGGTCTTTTTCATGAGCACCGTGAAATGGCGATCCATCCGCCAGCCGGAAGGTGACTCGACGGCGGTGAAGCGCATCACCGTGCCGCTCTGCGGCTCGACGTGATCCGCGCGCACGCGCTTGTTCGTGATCGAGCACTCGCGCATGAGATCCGCGAACGTATCCACATGGCCCGACGCCTTCCAAATCGCCGGGTGCATGATGATCGTCGCGTCGAGGCCCACGACATCCTCGCGGTCGCGCGTCATCGCGCGCCACCAGGTGTCGCGAAGGTTGCGCTTCAGCTCCGCGCCAAGCGGGCCGTAGTCCCAGAAGCCATTGATGCCGCCGTAGATTTCCGAACTCTGAAAAATGAAGCCGCGCCGCTTGCACAGGCTCACGATTTTTTCCATCAATGGGATCTCTTTGGTCTGGCTCATAGGTTTTGAAAAAGGGCGGCGAAGATGCTTTCGGTGCGGGGGCGGTGCAAGCGGGAACGCCGCGGGCCGCGAAGGAACGTGCGCGGGTGTGTTTGCATTTGGCGGCAGTCGCAGGTATGAGATCAGTAGATGCCAAGATACGACACCTACGCCGAACAGCCGCAGCCGCCGTCTGTCACCAGAGGCTGGTTTATTACCGCACTCACGGGGTCACTCGTGGTTCATGCCGGCCTCGCGATTTTCTTTAACTTCAAGACGCTGGAGAATTTTGGCCCGCCGGATCTGCCGCCCGCGAAGACGGAGTCCACACTGCACCGCGTGAAGGTCATCGAAGACAAGCCGAGGAAGGACGAGGTGAAGCTCGTGGTGCCGGACAAGAAGACGCCGCAAAAAAAGAAGGAACTCACGCTGCCCGCGGAATTGCCCAAGCCGGACGAGATCACCATCTCGACGAAGCACAAGGAAATCGACACCTCGAAACTGCTGCCCGACGAAAAGCCCATGGTCGAAATGGCGAAACTCAACACGACGCCGAAAACGAATCCCGATGATCTGCTGCCGAAGCTTGATGATTCCTTTTTCAACTCCGGCCGCACCGGGCCGAAAGTCAGCGCGCGGATGCAGAGCGATCCCGGCCCGGACGGCGAAGGCACGGCGAAGGCGATCCAAGTTGCGGGCCAGGATGTGGATGGAATTTTGAACGGGCTGACGAACGGCACGGGGGCGAGCCGCCGGCTGTCGCTGCCGGGAAATCTCACCTTTGGCTACGACAGCGCGGACGTGAGCAACGATGGGCGCATCGAACTCGACAAGATCGCCGAGGCGCTGAAAAAATTCCTCGGGAGCGACATCGGGACGGCGACCTACACCATCGAAGGCCACACGGATCCGACCGGTTCTGCGGAGTACAATCAGAAGCTCAGCGAGCGCCGCGCGGAATCCGTTCGCGCGTGGTTCGTGGTGAACATGAATGTGCCGCCTGATCACGTGAAGACCGCTGGATACGGCGCGACGCGCCCTGCCGAGGGCGTGCCGCTGAATGGCACCATTGAGGAAATGCAGGGACACCGGCGCACGGAGATCGTGATCCGCCGCGCGAAGAAGTGACGCGCCTCCGGCGGGTCCTTGGCGCGCATTCGGAATGCGGGTTCGCACCCCGCCGGAATGCCGTCCCTCAGCAACGCGATATTCGCCCTTTGATTTGAAACGCACCGCCCGCAATCTTCTGCAAATGCCAGCATCGCCAAAGTTCGATCCGATAGACGACGTCATCCGTGAAATCCGAGCGGGCCGGATGGTGATCGTCACCGACGATGCGGACCGTGAGAACGAGGGTGACCTCGTGATGGCTGCGGAGAAAGTCACCCCGGCGACGGTGAACTTCATGGCGACGCACGGGCGCGGGCTCATCTGCGCGCCGATCACCGAGGCGCGCGCCGAGGCACTCGGCCTGGAACGGATGACGCGTGAGAATCGCGAGACGCACAAGACGGACTTCACGGTGGCCGTGGATGCGGCACACGGAATCACGACGGGCATCAGTGCAGCCGATCGCGCAAAGACGATCAGCGTCCTGGCCGCTCCAAAATCCGTCGCGCGCGACCTCGTGCAGCCCGGCCATATTTTCCCGCTGCGCGCAAAGGATGGCGGCGTGCTGCGGCGCGCGGGTCACACGGAGGCGAGCGTGGATCTCGCGCGACTCGCGGGGCTCGAGCCCGCGGCGGTGATTTGCGAAATCATGAATGCAGACGGCTCCATGGCGCGGTTGCCGGAGCTGCTGGCATTCAAGAAAAAGCACAAACTGAAGCTGTGCAGCATCAGCGATCTGATCGCGTATCGCCGTCGCAGCGAGCGGCTCATCGAGCGCGAGCAGATCATCAAGATGCCGACGCAGTTTGGCGAATTTGATCTGCACCTTTACCGCTCGCTCGTGGATGGCGCGCATCATCTCGCGCTCGTGAAAGGCACGATCTCCGCGAAGCGCCCGGCGCTCGTGCGCGTTCACAGCGAATGCCTCACCGGCGACGTGCTCGGCTCGCTGCGATGCGACTGCGGCACGCAGCTCCATCGTGCGCTGGAACTGATCGAGAAGGCCGGCAACGGCGTGCTACTTTACATGCGCCAGCATGAGGGCCGCGGCATCGGGCTGCCGGCGAAAATTCACGCCTACAAGCTCCAGGAATCCGGCCTCGATACGGTCGAGGCAAATCTCCAGCTCGGCTTCGCGCCGGAGCTGCGCGACTACGGCGTCGGCGCGCAAATCCTGCACGACATCGGCGTGCGGAAGATGCGCTTCATGACGAACAACCCGAAGAAGGTCATCGGTCTCGAAGGCTACGGACTGAAAATTGTCGAGGTCGTTCCGCTGAAGTCTGCGCCGAACCGGCATAACGCGAAGTATCTCGAAACCAAGCGGCTCAAGATGGGCCACCTGCTGTAGCCGGCCGCGCTTCTGAATTTGAGCGCACCGAAAAACATCGCAGTGATCGGCGGCGGACCGGCGGGACTGCGCGCCGCGGAAGTCGCGGCGCAGGCGGGCGCGGCGATCACCGTTTACGATGCGCAGCAGTCAGTCGGCAGGAAGTTCCTCGTCGCTGGCAAGAGCGGTTTGAATCTCACGAACACCGCGGACCCGGAGGCATTCGCGAGCGCCTATTCCGGCGGGGAAATGCCGGAAAATTTCTGGCGCGACTGCCTCGCGGAATTCGACAACCACGCGCTGCGCAAATGGGCGGCGGGCCTCGGCGTGGAGACGTTTGCATCATCGAGCGGGAAGGTATTTCCGACCAAGATGAAAGCCGCGCAACTGCTGCGGCATTGGACGGCACATCTGCACACGCTCGGGGTGAAATTCGTGATGAACCACCGCTGGAGCGGACTCCGCCCCGGCAAGCCTCTCGGCGTGCTTTTTCAAAATGAAACCGAACCGCACGAGCACGATGCCGTGGTGCTCGCACTCGGCGGCGGCTCTTGGCCGGAGACCGGATCGGACGGCGGCTGGATCGGCATCCTGCAATCGCTCGGCGTCACGGTGAATCCGTTGCAGTCGGCGAATTGCGGCTGGGAAGTCGCGTGGACGCCGGAGACACGGGAACGTGTGGAGGGACAGCCGCTGCACAATCTCTGCGTGCGCGCCGGCGAGACGTCGTTCATCGGCGAGCTGATGCCCGTGGCCTACGGCATCGAAGGCACGCTCATCTACCACCTCGGGCGCACGCTGCGCACGATGGCTTCACCGGAGATCCGGATTGATTTCAAGCCGTGCTTTACGGTGGAGCAGCTCGTAAGGAAGATGGAATCTGCTCGTCGCCTTTTTATCACGGAGGCGCAGCAGCGATGGAGATTGCCGGACGCCGCGTGCGCGATGCTGGAACAGTTTCACGGCCCATTCGATTCCGCGGAAAAACTCGCGCT
This sequence comes from Chthoniobacteraceae bacterium, assembly GCA_039922035.1. Lineage (GTDB taxonomy): Bacteria > Verrucomicrobiota > Verrucomicrobiia > Chthoniobacterales > Chthoniobacteraceae > SXWH01. The sequence goes on along the minus strand of JBDSAR010000340.1, from coordinate 294 downwards.
CGCCACGAAGGATTGCCGCATCCCGCTGCTCGCTCCGCGCCCAATCGCCGAGGCGATCTCCACCGCAGGCGGCGTGTGCTGGAGCGATCTCGACACGAATCTGATGCTCAAAAAACTCCCCGGCGTTTTTTGCGCTGGCGAGATGATTGACTGGGAAGCACCAACCGGAGGTTTCCTGCTGCAGGGTTGCTTCGCGACCGGCACTCGCGCGGGCAAGGCGGCGGCAATGTAGCGACCGCAGGGTTACTTCGCTTCCGGGCGCGACTTGCTTCCCTTGTCGTCGGGGAATTCCGT
>JBDSAR010000339.1:0-4951 GCA_039922035.1 Chthoniobacteraceae bacterium | reverse complement strand
TCGATGATGCGGTAGTGGAGGCCGAGGGCTTGCAGGATTTTTTCGGCGTCGGCGGTGAGGGACTCGAGTTCGGCCATGCTCTGCGAGGGGTGGCAGATTTTCACGAGCTCGACTTTGTCGAACTGGTGCATGCGGATGAGCCCGCGCGTGCCGAGGCCCGCGGCGCCGGCTTCGCGGCGGAAGCACGGGGTGTAGGCGGTGTATCGGAGCGGGAGCTGCTCCATTTTCAAAATCTCCTCGCGGTGGAGATTTGTGACGGGGACTTCGGCGGTGGGGACGAGGTAGAGGCCGTCCTCGGGGCAGTGGTAGAGCTGGTCGGCGAATTTCGGGAGCTGCGTGGTGCCGATGAGGGCGTCGGCGTTCACGAGGAGCGGCGGGGCGATCTCGGTGTAGCCGCCGCCGTGCGTCGGCGTGTGCGGGCGCGTGTGCGTGTCGAGGAGGAAATTGACGAGCGCGCGCTCGAGCCGTGCGCCGGGGCCGGTGTAGCAGGTGAAGGCGGGGCCGGCGATTTTCGTGGCGCGATCAAAATCGAAGAGGCCGTGCTTTGCGCCGAGGTCGAGGTGGGAGAGGGGCTGGAAAGCGAACGCGGGCTTTGCGCCCCATGCGCGGAGTTCGGGGTTCGCGGTGGCGTCGGTGCCGACGGGGCATTGCTCGTGCGGGACGTTCGGGATGCCGAGGAGGAGGTCGCGCTGCTCGGTGTCGAGTGCGGTGGTCTCCTCGTTGAGGCGCTTCATGTCCTCGCCGAAGCCGCGCACCTGCGCCTCGATCTCGCTCGTGTCCTCGCCGGCTTTCTTTTTCGCGCCGATCTCTTTGCTGATGCGATTTCGATCGGCTTGGAGCTGCTGGAGCTTCGTCTCGGCCTGACGGCGCTGGGTGTCGCAGCGGAGGACGGCGTCAATTTGCGCAGCCCAATCGCCGGCGCGACCTGCGAGGCGGGCTTTGATTTCGTCGGGCGATTTGCGGATGAGCGCGATGTCGAGCATGGGGCGCGGAGGCTAGGCGCGAGGCGCGAAATGTCGAATGACGAATGACGAAGGCTGCGGTGCGGCATTTGAACAGCCCTCCTCCTGCCGTCGTCGGCTTCGGGCCACTACCGGTTGGTGCTGCTGGCGGTGTTGCCGCCGAGGCCGGGGTTCACGCTGAGGGGAAGGCGGATGTTCGGGAGATCCTTGAGCGTAAAGGAGAGCGTCACGCCGTAGTCGTTCTGCGCTTTGGTGCTTGTGCCGTTGTTGCGGGCGGTGAAGCCGATGCTGGCGATCCAGCTCGTGAGGTCGCGGTGGATTTCGTAGCTCTGATATTCGAAGGTGTGGTCGCGGAATTCGTAGAAGCCGCGCGCGGAGACGGCCCAGTTGTCGTTCACGCGGTAGTGGGCGCCGATGTTGAGCAGGGAGCTGTCCTGGATGAGGACGTTGCCGCTCAGATAGCGGTGGCCGATGTTGAAGCTCACTCGGTCACTGGGCATGAAGTAGAGGTCCGTGTTCACCTCGGTGAAACCGCTGTCGAGGATCGGGAGCTGCGATTCCACGGCCACGCTGGCCCACGGGAGCGGGTTCCATCGGAGCCGGTTGACGAAGTTCGAATAGCGGCCCGGGTCGGGATCGAGTGTGCCGAAGTTCGGGTTCTGGAAACGGAGGTCCATGTAGCTGTCCATTTCCAGCCAGTTGAAAGTGGAGTCGTCGCGGCGGGTCTGGAGGCGGTTGCGCATGCCGACGCGTGCGATATTCCAGCTCGTGATCGCGTCGATGCTGTTGAAGGTTGGGAAATCAATGCCCGGCAGTTGTGAGGAGCGCTGGAGGCGGTCGATCTGGAAGAGATCCTTGCCGTCCGAGTCGGTCGTGACGTAGCTGAGATTCACATACGGCTGGACGATGTGCCGCATGCCGTCGAGCCCCCATGCGCGGCTCTGCACACTCTCGTAGGTGCGGGACGCCTTGAACGATGTCTCGACGCCCGCATTGAAGACCGGGCGGAAAACCGAACCGGTTTTCAGGAGCCGGCTGACCGTGCCGTCGGCGTTCTTCACGACGGCGGGGTTCAGCGCTTCGGCCGGGGTGGGCGCGAAGGCGGACGTGCTGCCGCTCTCGGAATACCACGTGCCGCGGACTCCGATGCGCGGGACCACGCTGAGCCAGCCGAGGTAGGTGTGCGGGAAAAGGAACTGGTGGAACGAATCCACGCGCGTGTAGCCGTAGTCGGGCAGCGCGGAGCCTTTGGCAAAATTCCGGTGATAGGAGCCCGCCGAGGTCTGCCCTTCGTAGAAGGCCTTGCTGCCGAGGATGGACTGGCGGGTCATGTCGAACGCGAGCTCGGGCAGCCGCTCGGTGTTGTCGAAGAATTCGTTCAGCTGTTTCCTCGCGAGCAGCGTCACCGTGTAGTCGTCGGCAAATTTTGTGATGCTCAGCGCATTGTCCGGCTGCGGATTCCTGATGAATTCCGACTCGTAGAAATCCTGCAAAAAGCGCGTGTCGCTGAGCTTGTTGATATTGACCGAGGCGTAGATGTCCTCGGTGAGGTACTGCCGCGCCTGTAGCGAGACCCGGTAGCGTCCGGACGAGATCGCTTCGCGGGTGAGCGCCGTCTTGTTCGTATCCGGGCTGGAGTCGTGGAGGCCGTAGGAGGTGAAACGGCCCCAGTTTTTCCCACCGTCCTCTTTCGATGCCCAATGGGTGCCGAGGCCCACGGCGACGCTGCGCTTTGTGAGATAATCCAGGCGCAGCGTGGCACCGATCTTATCGGTGAGGGGAAAGGTGTAGGTCGTCAGCAGGTAGCCACCCCACACCGAGCGGTAGCCGGGGATGATGCTGAAGGAATTTTCGCGGTTCAGCGACTGGTAAAGGTAGGGGAGGCGCATGACGGGCGTCTCGCCGACATAGATGTCCACATCGTACAGGATGACGCTGTCATTCGGATACATCCGGATGCGGCGCGCGCGGAGCGACCAGTCCGGCTGCAGCGAATCGCTCGTGGTGAAGACGCCGCCTTTGACGAGGTAGCCATTGCTGCCGGTCATATTCTGGAAAGAATTCCCTGAAAAAAGGTAGGGGAAATTGTCCCCGCTGACCGAGGCGCTCATGATGTCCTTGGTCTCCAGATTATAGACGGCGCGCTCCGCGGTGACGAGCTGGCCATCGCGGTAAATGCGCACATTGCCCGTGGCAATGACGTCGCGCGTGGTGTGGTTGTATTGCGCCTCGTCGGCGAAGATCAGCGTCGCACCGTACGAGATCTGCACATTCCCCGAGGCCGTCGTGAGGGCGCCCGAGGCGTTGAGCTGTTCCGCGGCGATATCAATCGGCATGTCGTCGAACCTGCTTCCCGGATCGGATCCCGCGACTGGCATCTTCGGTGCCCCGAACGCGCTGATGCACAGCGCGAAAAGGGCTAGGGCGAGGCTGCGGATATTCATCACGGAAACAGCGAGCCTATCGGCTTCCTCGTGCCGGTAGCAAGCACGCGCTCCAAGCGGCAGTGTCCTCCGTTGCCGATATTGCAGTTGAGCGTTGAAAATTTGACGCTGATCCCGCCGAAGGCGCGTTGGGATGCAAGAGGTGGGTTCAGAAACCGAAAGGCCGCTGCGCGGGGCTTCACGCCAAACGCTCAACGTCAAACTTCAAACCAGGACACAGCCCTCCACGCTCCGCGCTCGACAGCGGTGCGCATGACCGCCACGTTCCGCGGCTGCCGATGCCAATGACTGACCGGAAGCTCACTTTTCTCCGCCGCTTTGCGAGCACGGTTGCGCTTTGGAGTGCCGCGTTGTGGACGATTTTCACCGGCTGGCAGCCGGGCTTCGTGCTGCTGGTCTCGGGCCTCGGGCTCGTGGGGCTGTGGGAATACTACTCGATGCTCGATGTGAAAAAGCAGCCGAACTTCAAAATGTTCGGCATGTTCTGCGGCGCGCTGATGCTCGGCGGGAGCTTCTACTGCATGGGCTGGCTCGGCATGAAGCCCGACTCGATCTACGACTTTGAAATCGGCACGCTGCTGCTGTTCATGCTCGTGGTTTTTGCGCGGCAGATGTTTGTCCGCGTCGTGGAATTGGTCCCGCTGGAGACGATGGCGCTGACGCTTTTCGGGCTGTTTTACGTACCGTGGCCGTTCAGTTTCGTCGCAAAAATCGTGTATCTCACGCCGCGGATTGATGGGCACGTCACGGGCCATTTTTACGTGCTCTTCCTGCTGCTGGTGACGAAATTCAGCGACATGGGTGCATACCTCACCGGTTCGCTCATCGGAAAACATCCGCTCGTCCCGCACATCTCGCCGAAGAAAACGTGGGAGGGATTTTTCGGCGCGCTGGCGTTCAGCGTCGGCGGCGGATGCGGGTTGGTCGCACTGATGCCGGAGAAGCTTCACTTTCTGAAGCAGACCGACGCGGTGATTCTCGGGCTGATCCTCGGCTTCGCCGCGATCGTCGGCGATCTCGCTGAGTCGCTGCTGAAACGAAGCTGCGGTGCGAAGGACAGCGGAAAATTTCTGCCAGGCATCGGCGGCGCGCTCGACCTGATCGACAGCATCCTTTTCACTGCGCCGATGATGTTCTTCTACCTCCGCTTCGTCCTGCCCCGATGAGAAAGCGCCGCGTGGTCATCCTGGGCTCCACCGGGAGCATCGGCGAAAGCGCGCTGAAGGTCGCGCGCGACATCCCTGAGCGCATGGAGGTCGTCGGCCTCGCCGCTGGGAGAAATGCGGCGCGGCTGATCGAGCAGGCACGGGAATTTTCGCCGAAAGCCGTGTCGATCGCGGATGCGAGCGCAGTGAAAGACGTGGCGTCGGCGACAGGACTCCCGACATTTTCCGGCGATGATGGCCTCTGTGAACTCGCCACCATGCCCGAGGCCGATCTCGTGCTCATCTCCATCGTCGGCACGGCTGGGTTGCGCCCTGCGCTCGCAGCGATCGAGGCGGGGAAGGACATCGCGGTCGCGAGCAAGGAAATCCTCGTGATGGC
>JBDSAR010000338.1:0-3130 GCA_039922035.1 Chthoniobacteraceae bacterium | reverse complement strand
CGCATCGCCCTCAACCTGCTGCGCGCTGAACGCTCCTCATCCAAAAGCCTCAATCGAAAACGCCTCCGCGCCGCCCTCGACCCAAACTACCTCGCCTCCCTCATCAGGTTTTGATGCGTCAGCCCTGAAATGCCGACGGTGATATTGAATGGGAAAGTAATCGCGAGCGACGAGGTGAGGTAAAGCGTCGGGTTTGCCTTGGGCAGCGACATGCGGATCGCGGCAGGCGCGGCAATGTAGGACGCGCTCGCGGAGAGCACGCCGAGCAGCGTGGCACCGCCGACGCTGAGGCCCGCGGCTTTCCCGAGCAGGACGCCGAGTGCGCCATTGATCAGCGGCACGATGATGCCGAAGCCGAGAAGGAACGGGCCGACTTTCCGCAGGTCCCTGACGCGCCGACCGGCGACGATGCCCATTTCCAAGAGGAACAACGCCAGCACGCCTTGGAATGGAGTCACGAAGAATGCCTCCACCTTTTTCATCCCCGGCTCGCCGCAGAGCCAGCCGACGATGAGCGCGCCGACGAGCAGGAAGATGCTCCGCCCAAACAGTGCCTCATGCACCGCAGTGCGGAGCGATGCGCCCACGGCGTCGCCTTTCTGCTTCATCGCGAGCTTGCCGAGGACGACACCGATGAGGATCGCGGGCGATTCCATCACGGCGAGAAATGCGGTGGCGTAGTTCTCGAACGGTTGTTCGATGGCCTTGAGGTAGTTCGTCGCGGCGATGAAAGTGACCGCGCTCACCGAGCCGTAGTGCGCGGCGATGGCGGCGGCATCCACGGCGGGAAGCTTTCCGCCGAAGCGCAGCAGCGGGTAGGTCCACAGCGGGATGAGTGAGCCGAGAACGATGGCCGCGAGCGCCGGGAGCCAGACCTTCGCAATGCCCGCATCCGCGATGGCGACGCCGCCCTTGAATCCAATCGCAACCAGCAGGGAAATCGTGAGGCCGACGTAGAGCGGTTCGGGAAATTTCAAGTCGCTCTTCGTGAGCGCCGCGATAAGGCCGAGCACGAAGAAGAGGACCGCGGGCGAGAGGAGATTGGCCTGGATCGCTGTGAGGATTTCCATGAAATCAGTGAGTCGTGCTGAAACGGATAGTGACCGGCGGGTGCGCGGTTTTCAATGAGGATTCAGTCGTTGGCCTATTCTCCGAGGAGCGGACCTTGAAACGCTCGCGCAGCCACTTCAGTGAGTGTCGCGCCCAAGCGAACTCCACTCCAAGAATGCCAAGCGCAGCCGGGATCACCACGATGGCCGGCCCGGGAAGCACGACCATCGCCAGGCCGATCAGCAACAGCGTGCCTCCGATGAGCGCTAAGAAGAATCGCTTCATGAACGTACTCCTCCGCTGCTGGCATTCTGGGAGCAGCGAGAGCGCGCGTTGGTGATTGGGCGATCCGCAGGCTTCGGTTCCTTTCCTCATGTTCCAAGTTTGCGCGTGTCAGCGCGACAGTTACTCACGCGAGCGCCCGCCTGTGAGCAGCGGCAGCAGATGCCACAGCAGGTAAACGAGCGAGGTGATGAATGCTGCGACATAGGTCCACGCCGCTGCATCGAGGACCTTCTTCACCGCGGTGCTCTCCTCGCCGGGCGCGATGAAGCCCATGCCGGAAAGGATGAGCTTAGCCCGGCGCGAGGCATTGAATTCCACCGGGAGGGTGATCAGGTTAAATAGCATGATGACACCCCAGCACGCGGCCATGATGGCTGCGCCGGTGAGCGGCGCGATGAGGCCCGTGAACATGCCGAGCAACGGCAGCCACATCACGATCTGGCTGGCGTAAGTCGTGACGCTCACCGCCGCCATGCGCCAATGCAGCGGCCCGTAGGCGCTCGCGTGCTGGATGGCGTGGCCGCATTCATGCGCTGCCACACCGAGCGCGGCGGCCGTCCGGCCGTGGTAGTTGACCGAGGAAAGCACCAGCCGCTTGTGCATCGGGTCGTAGTGATCGCCGAGCATCTCTTCGTGATGCGTGATTTCCACGTCGTGGATGCCCGCGCGGTCGAGGATTGCGTGAGCCGCCTCTGCGCCGCTCAGACCGGACGCGACGGTGCTGGTGTTGTAACGGTTGTAAACGGACTTCACGCGCGCCGCCGCCCAGAGCGACAGGAGCAGTGTGCCGATAGACAGGATCCAGATGGTCATGGTTTTGATTCAGTATTGCTTGTGTGGCCGCATCGTCATTCCGCCCACACGGGCAGCGAGTCCGCGGTTGTACGAGCCTATATTCTTTGATCGTGTCTGATTCGACAAATACGAATATGTGAAGGAACGATTAGGTCTATACGAAGCTTTGTTTGCAGCCGTGGCGTCGGAAAGCGCGCGGCCAAATAGGCTCTCACAGTGCTCAGCGCCATGGTCGGCGAGTCTGTGGCCATGCCCCAGTCGGGAGGAGGAGTTAGTTAAAGAAGGTCACCTTGCCGGTGGTAATGTCATGCATCCCGCCGACGATTTGGATCTGACCTTCCTTTTCCATCTGGCGAAGGATCGGGCTGTTCTGTCGAATGTTCGCCATGGCCTTGCGGACATTCTGTTGGGCGGCGGCATCCACAAACTCTGCATTCTTCGACGAACGATCCGAACCGCCCACGGAGGGCGTTGCTTTCACCGCGGGTTCGATCCGGTTCAGCAGGCCAGTGAGGTTGCCGAGTTTGACGTGATCGCACGCGCCTTTCACCGCGCCGCATTTGGTGTGGCCGATGACGGCGATGAGTTTTGAGCCCGCCACTTTCGAGGCAAATTCCAGACTGCCGAGGATGTCCGGGTTCACGATGTTGCCGGCGACGCGCGCATTGAACACATCGCCGATGCCCTGGTCGAAGATCAACTCGGTGCCGGTGCGCGAATCGAGACAGCTCACAACGCTCGCATAGGGATACTGGCCTTTGGTGCTCCCTCCCATTGTGATCCATCCTCGAAAGCGAAGACAGCAAAAAGAGGGTTAGTTGTTGTTTGAGAGAGAAGACTCGAAGGCGATGGGGGATTGGAAGTTGAGGGAGGTGTGAAGGCGGACAGGGTTGTAGAAGGTTTCGATGTAATCGAAGATCATGGCATGGGCGGTGGCGCGGGAGGGAGGGATGAAGGAGCCGAAGCACTCGGCCTTGAGGGTGGCCCAGAAGGACTCGAT